>DVLY01000085.1 GCA_018715295.1 Candidatus Merdimorpha stercoravium
AAATCGCAAAGGCCGGTACCCCCGGTTATGATATCTTTATCAAAGAAAAAGCGGTTCTCAACAATTTGATCGACGAGGCATATGCCGATGAAGCGGTAAAAAGCAAGGAGGCAAAAGGCAAGAAAGCCGGAGATCAGGTAAATGCCGCCCGGGATTTCATGTGCAGGAAATATTATGACATAAGAACTTTCGGAGCAGTAATGACCACCGGAAAGAATGCCGGTCAGGTGAGAGGTCCCATTCAATTGACCTTTGCCCGCTCGGCAGATCCCATTGTCAGCATGGAACATTCGATCACCCGTGTAGCGGTAACGACGGATAAGGAAGCCGAAAAACAAGGAGGGGACAATCGGACAATGGGGCGCAAAGCTACCGTCCCTTACGGGCTCTATGTCTGCCACGGTTTCATTTCGCCCAGCCTGGCCAAGCAGACGGGCTTTTCTGTGGAGGATCTGCAGCTGTTTTGGGATGCTTTGAAGAATATGTTCGACTGCGACCGCTCGGCGTCACGCGGTTTGATGAGCGCACAAAAGCTCATCGTGTTTACCCACGAGAGCGAACTGGGCAATGCTCCGGCCAACAAATTGTTCGAACTGGTACAGGTAAGGAAAAAGGCCGAGGGCGCTCCCCGCAGTTTTTCAGACTACCAAATATCGGTCGACACTTCCCGTCTGCCCGAACACGTTCAGGTAAGCGAATTGATATGATAGCGTTCGCATGATTTATGAAGAAGAGGATATGCTCATGTTGTCTGGGATACAGTATTTTATGTTTTGTCCCAGACAATGAGGGCTTATCCATCTCATGCGGGTGCGCGGATTGAAACTACAAGCTCGTCGAGATCACGCCCACCCTAAAGGATCGCACCCCATGCGGGTGCGCGGATTGAAACTTGGGGGCGTTCAGCTCCGTTTGGATCGATCTTATCGCACCCCATGCGGGTGCGCGGATTGAAACTTGCTATCCAATGCACGAACAGAAATTAGTCTGATCGCACCCCATGCGGGTGCGCGGATTGAAACTACCAGCCGCCTGCCGAACCTCCGGTAAACACCCGATCGCACCCCATGCGGGTGCGCGGATTGAAACCGAGATCGAGCATCATCACAGCGAAGGTGTGCCGATCGCACCCTACGCGGGTGCGCGGAAAGGAAGCAGGATTGGGTACCCGTCCCGCCGGAGTCACCCGGCTCGCACCTTATGCAGGAGTGCGGAAAGGAAGCAGGATTGGGTACCCGTCCCGCCGGGGTCACCCGGCTTTTGTGCCGTCAAAAAGCATCAATGAGGGTATTATCCGGCGAATGCTTTTTTGAGTTGTTCTATCTCGTTCAGGATATACCGGCGGACGACTTCGCATCGCTCCTTTGAAGTAATGATTTCGGGGCGTATTCCCTGTTCGGCATATTGTTTCAAATGATGGGTCCGTAAGGCCAAGGCTTCGTGGGGCGAAAGGCGCGTTCCGTCGTCCTCCAGGGGGATGTTGGATTCGAAAAAGAAGTATTTTTCCGCTGTGAGGACTTCTTGGCCTTGGGTGATTTCATTTTGTTCCCGTTCGGGATACAGGTAGTGGAAGTACGAGAGCGTGGTGATGTTGTCCGTGTCCCATAGTACGATGGGGGTCGGAGGGTCGGAAAGGACGGCTGCGAGCAGGGCGTGGTGGATGGCAAAAATCTTTTGGAGGGTGGTGGATGTGCATATTTCGGATTTCCCCACCAGGCATCGGCCTATCTCCGGAATCATCGTTACGAAGGGGTATTGTTGTTCCAGGGTTTTGCAGGTGGTCGATTTGCCGGTGCTCTCGGAGCCGCAGATGCAGATGTGTTTTGCGTACGTACGCTTTGCGGCAGGGGAGAGGTAGTCCCAGTAACGGATGGGGTCGCTTTTTATGGCGGTAGCGGAGATGGGGAGTTTTTTTCTCGGTTCGTCGTAGATGAGGTAGCGGATACCGAGGTAGTCGGCTATGTATTTTACATAGAGTTCGCTGCCGACGATCACGTCTGTTTCGGCAAATCCTTCCAGAACCTCCCGGAGGTAGTCCGCCCATTGCTCGGAAGACTTCAGGTCGGAAACCGACGAGGGGTTTAGCCGGGCAGGGTCGTAGCAAATGCCTTGAATGTCGATGTTTTCGCGGTTCTTGTAGCTCTCTTTCAGCCAGTCGACCCGTTGCCCCAAAGGGATGGGTTCTCCCGGGTGGGCGGCTGCGCAGACCAGGACGGATTCCGCTTGCCGGGCCGCGAAGTCGATCAGGGCCAAGTGACCTTTGTGCAGCGGTTGGAACTTTCCTATGATCAGGGCTTTATGAAAGGAATGCGCCATTGCTCGTGCGTTTTTAGGAGTGTGTTTTCGTGTTCACAACCCACTTGTTTCCAGGAATATGGGAGCCAGAATTCCTTCGAGGACGGCAGAGTCCTCTCTCGGAGGTTTTGTTGTGGGCGAAAAGGTTTTTGCGCATATCCAGCAGCAGGGATATCGCTTCGAGGCCGCATAGGGTAAAATTTGGCTTCTCGTGAGCGCTTGTCGGCAAGAAGGCTTCGGGCGGCTTTACTTCTCCGGGTGCCGGGATGCCGGGTAGGGCAGGCTGTCCAGTAGGTTGATGAGCGAATCCTTCACTTGCGAAAAACGGGGCATGTTCTCGGCGCTGATCGGTTTCTTGGGTTGCGATTTGATGGTCAGCGGGTTGATGGGTTTCCCGTATTCGTACACGCGGAAGTCCAGGTGCGGTCCGGTGGACAGTCCGGTGGAACCCACGTAGCCGATCACTTCCTTTTGCTTGACGCTCGATCCTACCTGGATCCCCTTGGCAAAGCGCGAGAGGTGCATGTAGGTCGTGGTATAGATGCTGTTGTGTCTTATCTTCAGATAGTTGCCTCCGCCGTTGGCCTGATACCCCTTGGCGATGACCTTGCCGCTGCCGATGGCATAGACCGGGGTACCGGTCGGGGCGGCGTAGTCGACCCCGTGGTGGGCGCGGTAGCGTTTCAATACGGGATGGTAGCGGCTGTTGGTAAAACGCGAAGAGATGCGGTAATAGTCCAGCGGGGCTTTCAGGAAGGCGCCTTCGAGGCTGTTCCCTTTTTCATTGTAGTAGAGTTCTTCCCCGTCCTGGATAAAGGGGATGGCGTAGTAGGTGCTGTCCGCATGGCGGAAGGAAGCCGCCAGGATGTGGAAATTTTGCAAGGGTTTCCCGTCGACGTGCTCCTGTTCGTAGATCACCCGGAAACGGTCCTGTTTCTGCAATCCGAAAAAGTCGATGGACCAGCCGTAGATGTTCGACAGGGTTACGGCCAGCAGCGGGTCGGCGCCGCTGTTCTGCATGGCCACCCAGAGGGAGGACTCGACCTCGCCGGAACTCTCCTTGCGTACCCATTCCACGGGATTTTCTCCGCGCGTTACCGCATAGTCGCCCCGCAGGTCGAAGACGATGTACGATTTCGGGTCTTGCTCGTAGACGAAAAATACGGGGGTAGCCGTGCTGTCCGGCGTGGCGAAAAGCGCATAGGCTTGGCCTTCCCGGATCTTGCGTACGTCGAAGACATCCTTGGCTTTCTGGGTGAGGTCGTGTACGTTCCGGGGGGTGAGGCCGTGCTGCTCGAGGATCACCGACAGGGTCTGGTTGCGTTGGACGATGCCGTAGTCCACCTGGTAATCGTCCACCGGGATGCCGTATTGGTAGACGATCTCCTGTACCTGTGTCGAATCGGTAACTTCCACTTCGTCCAGCGAAGTTCCGGTTGGGGGGATGAAAACAACGGCCAGAATCAGCGCCACGGTAAACAGAACGAGGGAAAGCGTTATTTTTTTTCGACAGGTCATCGCTGTACAGGGGTATTTAGCGTTGGAACAAAAACTTTACGGGAAGACTGCCCTTTCTGCGGAACGCCTGGAGAAAGGGACAGCCTTGTCTTTCGGAAATAGACTCTTGGGGGAAACCCCTCGGGGAGCTTCAGTTCAGGCAAGCGTGGATCGAGCCGTCCTTTTCAAAAACTACATCGACGTGTTCGTGCATCGAGGTAGAGAGCGAAAGTCCCTTGAAGTCCACCTTGACGGGGTACAGCTTGTGGTTGCGGTCCACCAGCACAGCCGTGTTGAGTTTTTTCAGGGGGACGGACAGCAAATGGCGTACGGCATGGATGAGCACCGTTCCGCTGTTGAGCACATCGTCCACCAGGACAACGGGTTTCCCGGCCATCTGTTCCAGTTCGACGTCCAGTATGAAAGGGGCGTAGAGGTCTTTTTTATTTACTTCCAAGCGTACCAGACGGACGCGGGAGGGGGTGATTTTCTCCAATTCGTCGGCGATCAGGGTGGCGATCCGATAACCGCTGTTGGCGATGCCGACGACGAATACGGTTTCTTCGTCCAGGTTGGATTCGTAGATCTGGTAGGCAATCCGGCGGACTCTCAAACGAATGTCCTGGTCGGATAGGATGATGTCTTTTTTCATACAGAATAAAATAGTCCGATGTGGATGATGGACAAAGATACGGAAAGCCGAGAGCAGAGACAAACGAAAACGCGAGTTTTCAATTTGACTATGCCGAGGGTACGTTCTCTTAAGAACGGAAAAAATTCTAATCTGCTGTATTGTGGATGAGTCATCTGATTTTTGTTGCTTCAAAAGAATTATATTTGTAAAAAATATACTTAACTATGTCCGATCTGTCATCTATCCCCACCGATGAAAGGGGCGTCCCCACGATAAGTCCCCAAGAGATGCTCTCTCTTCTCGACCAGGCAACGGATCATTCGTCTTTGAATACCGCACAGCAAATACGAGACGACATTCGGAAAGAGATCGACCAACTCGAAAAACAAGGGTTTCGTTCCAGCGACCCCAATGAAATATTTCGGGAAATCTCCGAACGGAAAAAACACCGCTCGCACCTTGAAGCCCGCCTGGAGTACTGGAACCAGGTAGCTCAGGCCGCCCTCCAAACTCAACAGAGCGTCTCTGAAAAGAAAGAGGGGAAGAATAAATACACTGAAATAGATAGAATATCCTTACAAGTTTTGCTTTT
>DVLY01000086.1 GCA_018715295.1 Candidatus Merdimorpha stercoravium
GTATAGTAAGGTGTTGTTTATACACCGCAATAATAAAAATTTTTCGGAACACCCGTCGATTTTTTTTGTTTTTTTTCCAACGGTCTGTTCCCCTCCTTGATTTTTCAGGTGTTCAATGCGGTAAATCTTTAAGTTTTCGTACTTTTCCTAAAAATTAAAGGCACTTTTGTAAAAGTTTTCATTCTGTATAAGATTGGCGAAGGGCGATGAACACGAAGTTTGTAATTTCGGGTATTCTGATAGCATGTATCGGACTGGTGCTTTCATACACATATCGACCGTATGTGTATGAGAACCATATCGATGATTTTCATTTGGCAGACGTTATCGGCAGTATCGTATGCGTGCCGGCCGCTGTGTTGTGTGCTTGCGGCATTCATGGCAGATATTCGATAAAGCAATACACGATCTGGGCGGCAATAGCCTATATAGCCTATGAGTTTCTCGGGCTTTTTCATGTACAGGGTACCTTTGATGTATATGACATTATCGCCATCATAGTAAGTAGCCTGTTGTTTTATCGGATATGTTTGTTGTTAGGTGTTTCAAGTGGCAGATAGAGGGTAAATACCGTGAGCACTCCTTCCATGCTGCTGACGAAGATTTTTTCGTATTTTGCAGGTGGTAAAAACAAACATGGAGTCATCATGGAAAATTGGGTGATCGTTTACACCGACGTGTATCCCTGGAAAGTGCACACGGCTCAGAGCCTGTTGGAAGCCAACGGGATCAAGACCCTCGTCCGGGACGAACTCACCTCGCAGGTCATCGCTTTTTCGATGGCTACCGGCGGAGTGAAACTGCTCGTCTGTCCGCGCGATGCCGAGCGCGCTGCAAAGATTTTGGCCGAAGGGGGCTATTGATCCATTAACCGACCATAGACACAGACCAAGCCATTACTTTGTTCCGTTTTGCTCTTCTTGTTCCCGCCAGGGGAGCTTGCAGGTCGAATGCCGGAAGCGGACACTTTCTGCTATAAGGACGATACGACCTGTCAAGAGTTGGTAATCAGCATGTTCGATGAAGGAAGGATCTGTTTTGTCCTCTCTTTCCGCCTCGCGGACGAAAAACCGCAGGCGGTGTACGAAGGCTATGCATCCGTGCTCAAAACGGCCTGCCTTGCCCCAGAGATCGATTTCGCGGAGGACGGATCGTTGTATCCGGTCATCGAATACTGGTATGAGGACCGGGATATACCCTTGTCCATAAGGATCAACGACGATATCGGCCTGGCCACGATCTCTTTTGCAGGGAACCCCTTGCCGTATCTTCACAAACGAAAGGAGAAGGAACAGGCCTGTAGGCAAGCATCGGAGGTGCTGCGGGCCGGGGCTACAGAATTGCAATCCCGGGAAGCCTCCCGAAAGGCAAGCAAAAAACAATCGCCTTCGGAATAGTTCGAAGGCGATTTCGGTATTTCTTTTCTGAAAAGGCGGAGAATCCGCCGAACAGAATCCAGATTAAAAAGTTTGAACTTCCCCTTTTTTCTGCCAAGCGTCCAATGCCCGGACGATACGGCGGGCAAAGGAAGGCCCCTGGTAGATAAAACCGGTGTACACCTGTACGAGCGAGGCACCGGCCTCCAGTTTTTCGATGGCATCCTCGGGGGTCATGATGCCTCCGACCCCTATGATAGGAAACGCTCCTCCGCTGCGTTCGTGGAGGTAACGGATCACCTCGGTCGAGCGTTCGGTGAGCAGGGCCCCGGAGAGACCTCCGGCCCCGATGCGTTCCACCCGGCGAGCCGGCGTAGCGAAGATCATCTCCCGGCTGACGGTCGTATTGGTGGCGATAACCCCGTCGATCCGCGTCTCCTTTACGATCTCGATGATGTCGTCCAGCTGACCGTCCGTCAGGTCGGGAGCGATCTTGAGCAGGATGGGTTTGCGCTTTTCGTGCGCCGCATTGCAGCTCTGCAGCCGGGAAAGGATCTCGGTGAGCGGCCCGCGCTGTTGGAGTTCGCGCAGACCGGGCGTATTGGGCGAGGATACGTTCACGGCGAAATAGTCCACGTAGGGAAACAGCGTCTCGAAACTCTTCACGTAGTCGGAAACCGCCTGGTCGTTGGGCGTTACTTTGTTCTTGCCGATGTTTCCTCCCACGATGACATCCGTGCGGCGCTTTTTCAAGCGTTTTGCGGCGCGGGCAGCACCCTGGTTGTTGAAGCCCATGCGGTTGATCAGGCTGTGGTCGGCCACCAGGCGGAACAGGCGCGGGGAGGGATTGCCCGGCTGCGGGAGCGGGGTAACGGTGCCGATCTCCACGAACGAGAAACCCAAGGCCCCCAGTGCATCGAACGCCTCGGCATCCTTGTCCAAACCGGCGGCAATGCCTACCGGGGTGGGAAAGTCGATCCCGAAAACCGTGCGGGAGAGCCCCTCCGGTCGGCGGCGGAACATCCACGCCAGGATCCGAAGGCCGAAAGGCAGTGCCTGCACCATGCGCAACAGGGCGAAGGTGAAACCATGTGCCCGCTCGGCGGAAAAACGAAACAGCAGCGGCCGAATAAACGTCTTGTACATAACGGATATTTATTTCTCTTTTTTTTCTTCTTCGTGTTCGAGCGCGCGGGCGATCAGTTCTTCGCACAACTGGGCGATCGTCTGCCGCCGGGCGTTGGACAAGGCCTGCAAGCGTCCGTAGAGTTCCGGGGGGAGTTCCAGTTCGAGTCCTTGCGTGGCTTTTTTGGGGAATACCACGGCGACCGACACCGGTGCGCCTTGCGGGGCATCGGCCGTGGTTACCAGCACTTGTTCCAAGGCGCAAGTCCCGGTGTCCAAACGCAGGCAGCGGAAATAGGGCGGTACGCGATCGACCATCTCGCTCGGGAACTCTTGCAAGAGTTCCTGCAGAGCCGCCTGTTGGCGGTCGTCCTGTACCTTGACCGTTACCTGGCGCAATGCGTGACCCTCGAACAGAAAGTCCGTTCCGGGGTACGAAACGGTTTTTACGCCCTTGCGCACGACCACGCGTTCGGGTTGTCCCCATCGTGCCGCCAGATCGTCCGCTGAGGTGCCCGCCCCTGTGCCCCGGAAAATGCCGGTGGCGATCGCCCGGCGGATGTCCTCTTTCAAGTCCGGTAAGTCTTCCCAGGCGTCCATTTTACTTTCTGTACAAAGGTCCTACCACTTCCGCCGGGAGGAATATTTCGCTCTCGGGCAGGATCGTGGGGGCAATGGCACTCATGTCGTAGCGGAAAGTCGCCCCAAGGGGCGAGATCCGGAAGTCGTCGGTCAGCGGCAACTGTCCGTCCGCCGGCAGGAGGATGCCCTGTTCCTGGAGCGGCATGCCCGGAGTTGCTTCCAGCTTCTCCAAAAAGGTATCGGTGAGCAGTTTCCGCAGGGTGAGGGTATCGGAAAACACTTCGGCAGCCGAAAGCAGCGTCCCCTGCCGGCTGTCGAGCACGTAGTATTTCCGAAGGGAACTCCCCGGCGCATCGAGGGCATTGGTGGATACCGTGTAAGATAGGGAAAGACATCCCCGGTAGTCGGCCTCTACCTCCAGCGAGGCGGCGTAATACCACGGAGAGAGATAATCGCTTCCCGCCTCCTGTTCGGTGGGTTCGGTGTTTTGGCGGGAGGAGGGATCGGGTGTTCCCTGCATGGCGTTGCGGAAGGCATCCCATCGGCGGAAGAACCGCGCGCAGAGCGTATCGGCACTCCCTTGCGCTCCGAAGACCAGCGAATCGACCACGCGGTTGGTCCGGTCGGCATCGGCAGGGGAGGCGGAGGAAAATACGGGATAGTGCAGGCTCACCCGCACGCCCGCTTCCCCCGAGAGAGTATCGCCATCGGGGTTGTTTGCGGAAAAATCCTCCATGCGGTACGACAACTCCTGCGGAGAGCAGCCCCACAAGGCGGCGACAAGGGAAAACAACGCGGCAGGTATGAAATGTTTTTTCATCCGAAGTTTACGATTCCATGTCGGGAGCGAACACTTCCGCTCGCTCGAAGTCGGGCTTGTATTTGAGAATACCGTCCAGTTCCGCATAGGGCACCGTAACCGAGGACGGTCCGTAGGAATACGGCGCGATCTCATAGACGTTGTAGTAGAAGATCACCCCATCGGGATGCAAGGCAAAATTGTCGGTCAGGGGCAAGAGGTTGTCTTCGATAAAATACCCTTGCTCGGACAGGGGAATATCGGTATCGAGTTCCCTTTCCCGGATGAACTGGGCCGTGATCTTTTCCCCGAGAGCCAGCGTGTCGGAAAAGACGTCGGACAGCCCCAAGCGGGCTCCTGTTTTGGCATCGTAGTTGGAATATACCAGCGCATACATCCCGTGCGCTCCACCGACATATTGGCTGACTTTGTAGCCGGTAACGATCAACCGGGGGGCATTGATCACTACGAAACACTCGGAGGTATTGAACCACGAGGGAATAAAGCGCATCATGGCCGTGTCTTGTTCCTCCTGGGCGATTTTTTCCCGGAGAGCGACGTAATTGCGGTATTCCTGGAAAAATTCGTCGGCCAGTTGCTCAGGCGTCTTCCCGTCCGGTCCGCTCACCTGTCGGTATACTTGTGCATTGATGCTGTCCACGGCCGATGAGGGGAACAGTTTTTTGGAAAATTCCGGATAGCTGACGTAGTAGGAAGTGCAGTCGGACGAATCCTTGCAATTCTCGTCATAGCGGCTGACCACTTCGTAGCGATAGTCGCACGCCTGGCTGCGGTATCTCCATGCCCAAACCGCAACGCCTGCGAGGACGACCACGAGCAGGATGGCAACAAGTTTTTTCATAGCTTTTGTATATTTTACCCCGGTCGGAAACCGGCGATTTTGCTGAACAAAGATACGAAAGGCGAGCACAGGGACGAAAGGAAAACGAAGTTTTTCTTTTGCTGATGCCGAGGCGCATTGTATCTTTCTGAAGACCCGAAAAGCGGTCGCAG
The DNA here is from genome assembly GCA_018715295.1 of Candidatus Merdimorpha stercoravium. Classification (GTDB taxonomy): domain Bacteria; phylum Bacteroidota; class Bacteroidia; order Flavobacteriales; family UBA1820; genus Merdimorpha; species Merdimorpha stercoravium. Next base: position 4,897 of record DVLY01000086.1, read on the forward strand.
CGACAAGGAGAAAACGGAGTTTTCGGAAAGGGGGATGCGACCGGGGATTTTTTAATGGCAGCAAGTCGGGGGTCAGGGCGGCCAACTCGGGGCGTGCAGGCGGGCGGGGCTAAAAGCC
>DVLY01000087.1 GCA_018715295.1 Candidatus Merdimorpha stercoravium
CGCAGCCAAAGACGCCTGGCTACCAGTCCAATTCTTCGTCCCACATGGCGCGTACCGTAATCTTGTCTTCGAGGTACATCACGCGCTCGGGCTGTTGTTTTTTCATGTAGTCCACCGTATCCCAACGCCCATTCCCGTTGGCGTCGAAGATCACCCGCAGGCGATATTCGCCGGGAGGGACCAGACGGAATACGGCCTTTTCCCCAGCCTTGCCCAGGGAAACCTCCTTGACGACTTTTTTGCCCGCATCCAAAAGCTGAATCAGGAGCGGGTATTGCGAAAACGAGACCGGATTGACCGTCAGGTTGCCGTAGTCGTCCACCGAGCGGGTTTTCAGTTGGACGAAGGCCGTATCTTCGGGTACCTCGTCCAGGATGCTTCGGGTGGCCTGGGGGAGGATGGTGATGCTGTACTGGTTTTCGGGGGCGATGGAAAACTCCATGTCGATCTTCCGCAGGGAAGTCGAGTCTATTTTCAAGCGGAACGGCCGGGGGATCGAATCCTTGTCCATGAGCAGGATGTAGGCCGGATCGAGTGCCCCGACGGGTTTGTTGGTCTGGATCTCGACCTTTCCGTCCAATTCCAAGTTTTTCGAGGTGATGGCGCGGGTGAATTTCACCTCGGCCGGCTTGCGGATCTTGGCGTTGATCGTGTCGGAAATCTTCCCGTTGTGTTTGACGGCGAACAGGATAGAGTCGACCTTTTCTTCCGTGTACCAGTATTGCAAGGTATCCCGCTCGGGGTAGAACAGGTAGTAGTCCTTCGCCCCTTCGGGCAGGGGAGGGAAGATGCGCAGCACGCTGTCCTGCGGTTCGAGGCCGTCGATAGCCATTTGGATAAGCCCCTTTTGGGGGTTGGTGCCCTGATAAACTTTGTAAGGCCGCTTCCCCAAGGCCAAACGGAGCCGGTATCCCCGCGGGTCGGGTTCGCTCAGTTCGATGTAACGGGGGAAAAACGCGATCTTGTCTTTCCCCTGGTCGTAGGTCATGTTCGAGGCTTCGTCCACCAGGGCGACGAGTTGGTAGGTGCCGGGGGCGATGTTTTCGATCAGGAACGTGCTGTCCCGTTCGTGGGCCAGGCGGGTGAAGTACATCGGACGCTCTTTGTAGATAGTCGAGTCGTTGAAGGTGGTGTCGACCCGGTAGAGCATCACGACGGTATTGGGATCAAAGGCTTCCTCAAAGGCATCCTCGACCACTCCGCCGACCGTCAGGGAGTCGATCTTCGGGCCGGTGGAAAAGACGTACTTGAAGTTCGGGATGGCGGCGCCTTCGTGGTTGTCCCCCACCGAGTTGCCGAAGTTGAACGTGTAAGTGGTATTGGGCAGCAGTTCGATGCCCGAGAGGTCGATCTCCATCCGCCGGGTGGGGAGTACGGCGGTGGGTTTGATCCGCATGACGATGTCCTTGATGGGCGGGGAAACGACCAGTTGCTTGCTGAGGTCCTTGTATTTGATCCGCTCGTCGAAAGTAACGGTGATCTTGTCCCCCTGGAAGTTGGTCGCGTAGTTCTCGGGCGAATACACCTGCGGTACCGGCGGATCGAAATCCGAGACCCCTCCTACCGGTGCGCCTACCGAAGCGCAGGAATGCACTCCCCAGATAGCCGCTCCGACGGCCAAGAGGAAATAAAACGTTTTTTTCTTCATCGCTCTGTCTTTTTTTCGGAGAGGGCCGTCGGCCGGAAAGTACGCAGGATGGCTTCGAGTTCCAGCATAAAGGATTCTTTTTCTTCAAAAGGCAAATATACGAAGCCGTCCGCGCAGTAGGCGATGCCGGTGTCCGGATCGATCGCGCAGTAATTGATGAACGAGCCGCCCATGTAGTCCCTCACTACCCGCCAATAGCCGTAGGAGAAAACCACGGGAATGTCTCCCAGGCGGGCGTTTTCTTTTTGGGGGCGTACGGCTATTTTTTCCACTGCCATGAACGAACTGTCGATCTGTCCGGGGACGTACCGCCGGGAGAGCGAATCGCGCAGGGCGATCGGATCGGAAGTGCCGAGGGCTTCGGTGTCCGCCGTGTAGAGCAGCAGGTTGGCCGTACCCTTGATACCCCGTTTGGAGATGTCCATCGTGAGCCAGACGAAATCCTTTTCCGCTACGGCCACGTGGTAGTAGTTGGGGATGCGGATGTCGATGCCCAGGGCCGAAACCGCTTTCAGGCGGGTATTGGTGATGCGGGAAAAGCGGTCCTGGAGGGCGTCGATGGCCGTTTGCCGGATGGCTTGGAAGATGTAGTCGCCGCTTTGGGCGATCTGTTCGGCGGCCTGTCTTTCATTGCTGGCGCGGAGGGTAAAGACGTTTTGCGGGGCGGCATAGACGTCCCGGGCCGTGGTCAGACCCGAGAGCGAGTCGGAATGCTCCACCAGGACGAGGTTGCGCATGGTACGGTAGGTGCGCGAAAAGGACGAGCGGGGGATGATGTAGAGTTTGGTCTGGCGTTCCCTTTGCGGCTGGCCGGGTTTGACAGGGGAAATGTACCGGTACAGGGCGGCTCGGGTGCGCTCCGAGTAAAGGCTGCTGTCCACCACGGCCACCACTTCCAGTACGGCGCCGGTGGAGGGAGGGACGTCCCCTGGGTAAGCGTTCGTGCGGACTTTACGTCCGCATCCGGTCAGGATCAGCAGCGGAAGGAGCAGCGGCAAGAAGCGTTTTCCCATGGCGGCGTTCGTTTTTTACTTTCTCGGATAGATGGTCAGACGTTGTCCGATGCTGAGCTTTGTGGAGTTCAGGTGGTTCCAGGTCTTCAGTTTGGATACCGTAACGCCGTAGCGCACGGCGATGCCGCTCAAGGTGTCGCCTTTCTTGACCCGGTAGACGACCGATCCGCCGGCCCCGGGGGTGGTGGTGGCTTTGTACGAGAGGGTTTTCTTCAGTGCGGCTTCGGCTTGGTGGGCTTCCTGGTAGATGTCCTGCTCCTGGGCGGCAAATTCGAGGGCTTTGTCCGAAGGGAGCACGATGGCATAATGCCGGGTGGGGGTGTAGGGGATGGCGTCGAGTTTGAAAGCCGGGTTGAGGAATTGCAGCTCTTCGATGGGCATGTCCAGTTTTTTGGACAGCAGGTCGAAGGATACCAGGCTCTTGACATTGATCGTGTCGGTCTGCTGGTATGCGATCCGGGGCAGCTCGGGGATGATGCCGTGTTCGCGGTAGTAAGTCATGATGTAGTTCACGGCGATGAAGGCGGCCACGTAATTGCGCGTCTCGCGGGGCATGTAGTCCCGTACCTCCCAATAGTTGCGTTTTCCGCCCGAGCGGGCGATGGCTTTGTTGACATTGCCGCTGCCGTAGTTGTAGGCGGCCAGGGCCATGTCCCAGTTGCCGTAATCCTCGTAGAGGCGTTTGAGCAGCCGGGCGGCGGCTTCGGTGGATTTGACCGGGTCGTACCGCTCGTCCACGTACGAGTCGTAGTACAGATTGTACATCTTGCCGGTGCTGTACATGAATTGCCACAGGCCGGTCGCCCCCGCCCGCGAGCGGGCTTTGGGGTTGAGCGCCGACTCGACGATGGTCAGGTGCTTGAGTTCCAGAGGAATGTCGTATCGGTCGAGGATGCTCTCGAAAATCTCGTAGTAGTACATCGACAGGCCGACCATGCGGGCGACCATTTCGCGCCGCTGTCCCAGGTACAGGTTGATGTAGGCGCGCACCTCGGGGTTGAACTCCAGCGAGAGGGGCGAACGGGCGTCGAGGACCTCCAGCCGGTGCCGGATCACGGAGTCGGGTACCGCAAGGATGTCCGGAGCGGCCATGTCGATCTCGGAGATCCCTTCGAAGGTGTCGGAATCGAAGATCTGCCGCAATATCAGCGAGTCGTCCTGGGCGATGGAAACGGGCCCTTTGTCACCGAAGGTGATCGTATCGGCTTCGGGGATGGTTTCCCGGGCGGAAAAACGTTCCCCGGCTTGGGTGAAAAGGGGTAGGGAAATAAGAAAGAGCGCGAAGAAACGGTCGATATGAAATGTCATGACGGTGTGCGGGGCAATAGGGATTCGTACCAGAGTGTCTTTCTGTTAAAAGAAACAGAATGGACAAATGTAATAAATATGGCGCGTTTTCTCCCGATCCTTTGGGAAGTTCCGGGGGGATTTAACGAAATTTTTTGTCTTGTCCTTTCCCGGGATAAAACTTATGGATGAAGTGTGCCCGAGAAGGGAAAAGATGTTCCGAGGCTCTTGCCGTGAAAAAAAGTTTGCCGCGATCCTTTCGGATCGCGGCAAATGTTGAGGTCGGATAAGACAGGGAGCTCTGGCCGAGGAAGTTATTCCTCTACTACTTCAAAGCTGTCCTTGCCCACGCCGCAGACCGGGCATACCCAGTCCTCGGGGATGTCTTCAAACGCGGTTCCGGGAGCGATGCCTCCGTCGGGATCGCCCACCGCCGGGTCGTAAACCCATTCGCAAACGGTGCAGATGTATTTTTTCATAGCAAATAAGGATGAGTGATGTGATGATGTGTTTTTCTCTTTTCTCGATTCAAAAGTAAAGCACCCTCCGGGAAAAAACAAGACCGGGGGATCGATAAAACAAATGGGCGGATAGATTTTTTCGACTGCCTCCCAAGTGGGGTGGGGATTACAGGTCGGCGGCCTGTTCCACGGCCCGGGCGAGTGTTTCGGGAGCGATGGCGTGCATGCATTCGTAGGTGTTCTTGAAGCACGGTTTGCTGCCGAATGTAGAGCAGGGACGGCAATCCATTTCGACCTCGACGGCATCGCAGGGAGTTTGTCCATAGCCGAGGAATCCGGCAAAAGGGTGGGTCGCTCCCCAGACGGAGACCGCACGTGTGCCTACCAGGGAGGCCAGGTGCATGTTGGCCGAGTCCATCGAGACCATGACTTTCAGGTGCGAGATTACGTCCAGCTCCTCCGAGAGGGAGAGCTTTCCGGCTACCACCCGGGTATCGGGCAAGAGTTCCTGCCAGCGTTCCAACTCGGTCTGTTCGTGGCCCTTGCCCCCGAAGAGCAGCAGCAGACAGTTTCCCTGGGCGGCGATCCTTTTCACGGCGGCGAACATCTTCTGCGGCGGGTAGGTCTTTCCGGTATAGCGGGCGAAGGGAGCGATGCCGACCCAGGGTTTCGCAGGCGAAGCCTCCGGCAGGTCGAGCACTTCGAGCGTATGGGGCGAGAGCGGCCGGGGTGTTTTCCTCAACCGGTGGGAGAGGGTCAAGGGAAAACCGGCCTGGCGGAACACGTCGGCATACCGTTCGGGCATGGGGCGCATCATCCGTTTTACCTTGTCTTCCCGGCGGGTGAGGGCTTTGCGGGCGCGGCGGTCTTTGTGGATCTTGTAGACAGACACCCGTTGCAAGTGGAAGAGCATCCGCAGGAAATGCGTGCGGATAACGCTGTGCAGGTCGAGCACCGCATCGTACGGACCTTGCCGTTTCACCTGTCGGTACAGGCGGAAAAGACCTTTGAGCCCTTTATGTTGTTCTCGGGGATAGGCCGGGAAGAAATCGACCCGTTCCACGGACTCGAACAGGGGAGCCAAAGCGAAATGCGAGACGAAGGTCAGGCGCACGTCGGGATTTTGTTCCAAAAATTCCCGAACCACCGGGACGCTCATCGCTACGTCTCCGAAGGCCGAAAACCGTATGACCAGCAGATGTTTCATCACTTGGCCTGTTTGGTGTAGAGTTGGGGGTTGAGGGCCGGGTCGTTGTACATTTTCATTTGACGGTAGGTTTTCATGTACTTGCGTCCCTGTGCGATGTCTTCGAGCAGGGAGTCGATGGCCCGGGAGAGGTCCTTGCGCTGTTCGAGCAGGATGTCGAGTTTTCCCCGGCAGGCCTGCCGGTGAGCCTCGGAAGCCTCGCTGCGCGAGGCTTCCGCCTGCATGTGGTAGATCTTCAGGGCGAGGATCGACAGCCGGTCGATGGCCCATGCAGGGCTTTCGGTATTCAGGGAGGCATCGGCAGCGGGAGTTACTTCCTTGAACTTTTCCAAGAAATAGTTGTCGATGTATTCCACCACGTCGGTGCGGTGCTGGTTGGAAGCGTCGATGCGGCGTTTGAGCTTCAGTGCCTCTATCGGGTCGATGTCCTCGCGGCGGATGATGTCCTCCAGATGCCATTGGACGGTGTCGATCCAGCATTTGAGGTAGAGCAGATGCTCCAAAGAGGAGGCCGGGAAGGGGTTTCGGATCTCGGTATCGACGTTGTCGGTCTGATGGTAGTCCTTTATGCAGTTGTCAAACAGGACGTTCCACGTTTCAGTCATGTGCTTTTCGATGTTTTGTGCGGCGCAAAGTTAATGAAATTCCCGTTGCCCTCAAATGTTTGGCCGGCTTTGTACGGGGAGTGTTTTTGCACAGCGGTGCCGTTTATTTCTCTATGGAAAACCGATCCCGGTCTTCCAGAAAACCGTACTTGTCCCGCAGCGTGCGGATGCGCGGCAGGGAGATGGAGGCCGAGAGGATGCATTCTTCGGTCGAAGGCCCTTCCCCGGCAATCGGTTTGCCCAGCGGCGTGAGGATGACGGAATGCCCCGTGTGGAGCGAATCCAGCGAATCCCGTCCCACGCGGTTGGCAGCCGCCACGTAAGCCATGTTCTCGATGGCGCGGGCGCGCAGCAGCGTATCCCAGGCCGCGATGCGGCTTTCCGGCCAGTTGGCCACGCAGAGTAGCAGGTCGTAGTACCGGTCGTTGCGCGACCAGACGGGGAAACGCAGGTCGTAACATACCGAGGGCATGATCTTCCAGCCGTGGAGCTCCCACAGTTCGCGGGAATGCCCGGGGGCGATGTGGCGGTCTTCGTGCCCGTAGGAGAACAGGTGCCGTTTGTCGTAGGTCTGTTCCCGTCCCGAGGCATCCACCAGGAAAAAACGGTTGAAGTACTCCCCTTTGTCCTCGACCAGGGCGCTGCCGCAAACGGCCGTGCGGTAGCGCTCGGCCGTCTCGTGCAGCCACTGCCGGATGGTGCGTCCCAAGTGGGGCGTTTCGGGGGGCGGGGGAAAGGAAAACCCGGTGGCGAAGGTCTCGGGGAAGATCCACAGGTCGGCCTGGGGGCCCGAGGCGAGGAACTCCCGGCAGCGAGACAGGCGTTCTTCTACCGGCAGGGGAGGGATGTCGCATTGGACGACGTTCAGCAGCAGGGTATCTTTCTTTTCGGTGTCCCTCGGCGGGGATGGTTGTTTTTTCTCGGGGCAAAGGTACGGTATTTTTCGCTTGCGCCCGGCCGGGTGTCCGGAGGGGAAAGATGTCTGGGCGGGAAAAGATGAATGCCGGTGTTTTTTTCGTACATTTGGGTCGGCGCGCACCTTTGGAAAAAGAGAGAATGCGCTTGTAATCCGTAAAAGAAGCAAAAACAAATCTGTAAAAAACAAACACAAGATGAGCGATACGAAGAAAAAGGAAGAGGCCTTGCGTTACCACAGTTCGGGACGCCCGGGCAAAATACAGGTCGTGCCGACCAAACCCCACAGCACCCAGCGCGATCTGGCACTGGCGTATTCTCCGGGAGTGGCCGAGCCGTGTCTGGAGATCCAGCAGCGGCCCGAAGATGCGTACAGATACACCGACAAAGGCAACCTGGTGGCCGTGATCTCCAACGGTACGGCCGTGCTGGGACTGGGCAATATCGGCGCCCAGGCCTCCAAACCGGTGATGGAGGGCAAGGGGCTTCTGTTCAAGATATTTGCCGACATCGACGTGTTCGACATCGAGGTCGACACCACGGATACCGAACAGTTTATCCAGACGGTGAAAAACATCTCGCCCACCTTCGGGGGGATCAACCTGGAGGACATCAAGGCGCCGGAGGCTTTCGAGATCGAACGGCGTCTGGTCGAGGAGCTCGACATCCCGGTGATGCACGACGACCAGCACGGTACGGCGGTCATTTCCGGGGCAGCGTTGCTCAATGCGCTGGAGATCGTGGGTAAGAAGATCGGCCAGGTGAAGATGGTGGTCAACGGTGCAGGGGCAGCCGCGATCTCGTGCGCCCGGATCTACATGTCGCTGGGGGTGCGCCCGGAAAACATCCTGATGTGCGACAGCAAGGGAGTGCTGAATACCCGTCGGGAAGGCTTGAGCGCCGAGAAGAAGACCTTCGTGCGCGATACGCCGTGCGATACCCTGGCCCAGGCTATCCAGGGGGCGGATGTGTTCGTCGGTCTGTCCAAAGGCGGGGTGCTGACCCCGGAGATGCTCCTGACGATGGCTTCCGACCCCATCGTTTTCGCATTGGCCAATCCCGACCCGGAGATCGAGTACGCCCGGGCGATGCAGACCCGCAAGGACATCATCATGGCTACCGGACGATCCGACACGCCGAACCAGATCAACAATGTGCTGGGATTTCCGTATATCTTCCGGGGGGCGCTCGACGTGCGCGCCACCAAGATCAACGAACAGATGAAGATCGCGGCGGTGCATGCTATTGCGGCTTTGGCCCGTAAAAACGTGCCGGAGCAGGTGCTCATTGCCTACAACATGAAGAGCCTTTCCTTCGGTCGCGACTACATCATTCCCAAGCCTTTCGACGGGCGTCTGATCACGGCCGTGGCTCCGGCGGTGGCGCGGGCGGCGATGGAGTCGGGCGTGGCGCGGCATCCGATCACCGACTGGGACAAGTACGTGGAGAGCCTCGAAGAACGTCTGAGCAAGCAGCCCAAGATCGTCCGCCTGCTCCAGACGCGGGCCGCTACCGCACCCAAACGGGTGGTGTTTGCCGAGGCGAACTACCTGAACGTATTGCGCGCGGCGTACATCGCCCGCGAGGAAGGGACGGCCGTGCCGATCCTGCTGGGCGACGAGAAGCAGATCCGCGAACTGATGGCGGCCAATCAGCTGGAGATGGACGTGGAAATCATCAATACGCGCGGAGAGGCGGCTCATCCTATCGTTAGCCGCTATGCCCGCCGGTACTGGGAGGAACACCAGCGGATGGGCGTCTCGCTGTACGACGCCGAGCGGCTGATGGAGCGCCGGGACTATTTTGCGGCGATGATGCTGCACGAGGGACTGGCCGATGCGATGATCGTCGGATACGACAAGAGCCATGCGGGAAAGACCCTGGAATCGGTCATCGGGATCGACCCTCAGGAAGGGGTGATGTCGGCCGTGAGCGTGATCAGCACCCAGCGCGGTCCGTTGTTCATCGCCGATACGCTCATCAACGAGGATCCCGACCAGCAGCAGTTGTGCGCCATTACCCGACAGGTGGCCGATTTCGTCCGCTCGCTGGGCGTGGAACCGCGCATAGCGCTGGTGGCCAATTCGGATTTCGGTTCGCGTTCCACGCAGGCAGCCGCCAAGATGAGCCGCCTCTCGCGTTACATGCGGGAAAACTACCGCGATATGGTCATCGACGGGGAGATCCAGCCGGATTTTGCGTTGGACGATGCGATCCTTTCGGAGCGCTTCCCGTTTTCGACCCTGGCCGGCCGCGAGGGAGCCAACGTACTGATATACCCCGACAGGGATTCGGCCAACCTGTCGTACAAGCTGCTCCGCGGGGTCAATCGCGACCGGGTAACCATCGGGCCGGTGCTGCTCGGGCTCCAAAAAGCGGCGCATCTGGTCTACGCCGGAGCTTCGACCGAAGACATCCTCCACATGGTCTATGTGGCGGTGGTCGATGCACAGCATCCCGGGGCGAAGATCGTTTCGCGGTAAGGGCCGGGGGCGGGGAGAAAAGGCAGACCGGTTGGCAGGGGGTGAAAACCGTTTGCCCGGCCGAAGGGGGCGTGTGCGCCTGCTCGGAAAACGGGTCATTGTCTCGTGCGGCAGGGGCCGGCTGCGGATCCGTGAGACAGGGGCGGGAATTAAAATCTTAAAAATTGGCGCCCGCAAACGGATACTGCGTATATTTGCGCTCTCGAACCAATGCGCAGTACAGTGGAAGACATCGTGATCGACGCGGGGAATACCAGCGTGAAGTTGGGGGTGTATGCCCAGGGGCGGCTTGTCGATATTTTGCGGATGAGCTACGAGGCCTTGCCCAAGGCGCTGCCCGATTTTTGCCGGACGCGCCCGGTGCGCTACTGCCTGGTTTGTTCGGTGGGTCCGGAGGTGGCTTGGGAGCGGCTGGTGAGTTGTAAAAAGATGTTAAAGTTGTCCCTCCGTCTGTCCCTGGGTATTTCGAACGTGGCGGAACTCCACAGCGAAGTGGGAGCCGACCGTTTGGCCCTGGTGGGAGGAACGGCTTTGGCCCATCCGCGACAGAGCGTTTTGCTGATCGACGCGGGGACGTGCGTAACGTACGATTTTGTCGATGCCCGGGGGGTGTACACCTGCGGGAATATCAGCCCGGGGCTTCAGTTGCGCCTGAATTCGATGCACCAGTTCACCTCGAACCTGCCGCAGCTGACCTTTTCCATGCCGACGGACGATACGACCGTCCGGCGCCTTTCTACGGCCGGTTGCATGCGGGGCGGGGCAGTGGACGGGCTGGCCGGGGAGATCCGCTACGTGGTGGAGCAGTACCGGCTGGTGCACGGGGATTTTAAGATAGTATTAACGGGCGGGGACAGCGCGTATTTGGCAGAACGATTAAAAAATACAATATTTGCACAGCCCAATTATCTGTTGGACTCGATGTATGTCATTTTGAAACACAATATAGAGATATGCGAAAACTGATGACGGTTTGCGCGTTGCTGGTCTTGTGCGGCAGTGCGAAGGCGCAGGTAGAAACCGATCGGTACAATACGTATTCGCCCTATTCCATTTTTGGAGTGGGAGAAAACAGTTTCTCGTGGGGAACGGGCGAAACACAGAGTATGGCGGGCGTGGGTGTTTCCTGGATGCCGGCCGGCGTGAACAACGCGATCAACCCGGCTTCTCTGGCCTCAATCCGTCAGACGGCTTATACAGTGGGAGCTTCCTTGGACATGTCCTGGTACGAGGATGCCAAAAACTCCAACCTGCACAAGGACATATATTTCGACTACCTGGTCTTTTCGGTGCCTTTGACCCGTACTTCGGGAGTCAGCCTGGGGGTAACTCCTTATTCTACGACCGGTTACTCGATCTATGACCGCGATTCGATGGTCGTGGACGGCAGTTACAAGGAAACGTTGGGTTACTACGACGGCAATGGAGGCCTCACCCAGGTTTATTTGGCATACGGCCGGCAGATATTCCGCAACTTCAATCTGGGCGTGAGCGCGGCGTACCTCTTCGGAACGATCAAGCGCACCACGTACAATACGCTGGAAGACCGTTTGTTGCAGAACAAAACCACGGAGTCGAACTGGGTAACGGGATTCAAGTTCCGGGTGGGTTTCAACTACTCGCTCCCCTTGGTCGATCAGACGCGCCTGTACCTGGGCGGGGTGTATGATTTCTCCTCCGCCATGAACAACGACCGCACGTACCGCAACTACGTGGTCGAGGATTACAATACGGCCTTCGATCCGGACAACCCGGAAAACACCGAAGAGGATACCTCGGACAAATTCCATCTGCCTTGGAACGTCACGGGAGGCATCGGTGTGGGCAACCTGCAGAAATGGTACGTAGGTTTGGATGTGCAGTACACCTCCAAGCCGGACTACGGATCGGTGGATTTCCTGCGGGGACCGGCCGAATACCAGAGTGGGAAGCGGATCGCCTTGGGCGGTAGCTATACTCCGATGTACAATTCGCCCGATTCGTACTTCCAGCGCGTGAGATATCAGGGCGGTGTGTATTACCGTCAGTTGGAATACAAGCTCTTCGGTCAGCAGATCAACGACATGGGACTCACTTTGGGAGCCTCGCTGCCCGTGACCAAAGTCAGCACCCAGGCGATGAGCGTTTCCAATCTCAACGTGTTCCTCAACGTGGGAATGATGGGCAAGTCGTCCGATCGCCTGACCAAAGAGACGTACTTCAAGCTCGGACTGTCGTTCTCGCTCAACGACCGCTGGTTCATCAAGCGGCAGTACTTCTGATCGCTATCCAAACTTGAGGGAAATGGGTTCCACCCGAAAGAACAGAATCATCTCCTGCATTGCAGCCGCTGCAGCGGCTGCAATGTTTGTTTGCTGCAAGAACGACATCTCCGAGGTCGATGCGCTGATGGCCGCCAAGACGCAGCCCGCTACGGTGATCGACACCTTTGCGCTGGTGCGCGTGGATTCGGGCAAGGTCGTCATGCGGATGCGTGCGGCCCAGGTGGTGATGGAACCCAACCCGAAGGACGCATCTCTGACCGACCGGAAGGCCTCGGGCGGGGTGGAAATCGAAATGTACGACCCGGCAACGGGCGAGATGAACGCGCGGCTGACCTCCCACCGGGCCATAGAGCATGCTTCCAGCGGACTTTCCGAAGCTTTGGGGGATGTCCTGGTGGTCAATCGGCAGGGGGATTCCATCCAGACCGAACGGCTGGTATGGGACCGTCGCAAACATATCTTCTATACCGACCTTTTTGCCCGGATCGTCCGCGAAGGCGATGTGATGCGCCCCAGCCGGGGCTTCGAGGCCGACGAAAACTTCCGCTGGTACAACCTCTTCAACAGCCAGGGTGATATCAACATCGAGGACTCCCTTTCCCGCATGGATCCGGTGGAAACGAATTAAAAATCGTATATTTGCAGCGGTTTCCCGGGCGGGACTTTTCCCGGGATCCGATCCGAAATCATGTCGCCCGATCTATTGATCATCGTGGTTAGCCTTTTGTTTTCCGCTTTCTTTTCGGGAATGGAGATCGCCTATGTATCCGCCGACCGGGTGCAGGTATCCATCTTCAAGGCGGAGGATTCGTGGAGCGCGCGGGCGATGTCCAAACTCCTGTCCCGACCGGACAAGTACATAGCCACCACGCTGGTGGGCAACAACATCGTGCTGGTGATCTACGGGTACTACATGGGCGCGGTGCTTATCCGCTGGCTCTTCCCCCAGTATATCGATAGCGACGAGTTGCCCTTCGACGTGTTGTTGGTGCAGACGCTGATCTCCACCGGGGTGATCCTGCTCACCGGCGAGTTCGTCCCCAAGGTGGTGTTCCGGATCTATTCCGTGGGGATGCTTCGCGCACTGGCTATCCCGATGTACATCATTTACCGGGTGTTGGACCTGTTGTACATTACCGACTTTATCCTGTGGATATCCAGTTTTATGATCCGCAAGGTCTTTCGCCAGCAGGAAACGCAGGCGCTCAATTTTTCCTTCGGCCGGGTGGACCTGGGGTATTACATCGAGCAGCAGATGGAAAATCTGGATACCGAGCAGCGCTCCCAGATGGACAAGGAGATCAATATCTTCCGCAATGCGCTGGACTTTCGCGATGTGAAAGCCCGGGAATGCATGGTTCCGCGTACCGAAATGCGGACCTTGGAGATCGGGGCGCCGATGGAGGAGTTCAAGCGGCTGTTCATTTCCTCCGGGTTGTCCAAGATCGTGGTATACCGCGACTCGGTGGACAACGTGGTGGGGTATGTGCATTCGTTCGATTTTTTCCGTCCGGTGGAAAGCATTCAGGACATCCTCCTTCCGGTGCTGTTCGTGCCGGAGAGCATGCCGGTCAACGAGATCCTCAAGGACCTCACCCAAAAACGGATGAGCATTGCCGTGGTGCTGGACGAATACGGCGGGACTTCGGGAATGATTACCGTGGAGGACATCATCGAGGAGCTCTTGGGCGATATCGAGGACGAACACGACAAGGATCTGCTGTTGGAAAAGGACCTGGGCGGCGGGCAGTACCTCTTCTCGGCGCGTCAGGAAGTGGACTACCTGAACCAGCGGTACGACCTGGGCCTGCCCGAAAGCGAGGAGTACGAGACCCTCGGCGGGTTGATCCTCGCCCATACGGAGAAGATCCCCCAGAAGGACGAACAGGTGGAAATAGGGGATTTCGTCTTTACCATCCGGGAGGTTTCCTCGGCCAAGATCGAAACGGTTCACCTGCGGAAAAAACACGCCGAGTAAAAAAATAGTAAAAACTTACGGGCGGCGTTTTTTATTTTCGGGGCATTTGTCGTATTTTCGCAAATCCTTACCTCGCTGGGAGTTTTGCCCGGGAGGAACAGTAAAAACAAACGTATTACGATAAGATAATGACTGCATTACAAAAACTGAGGCATCACCGTGGGTTGCTGGTGGGAGTGATCCTTTTCGCGCTTTTCGCTTTTGTGCTCACCGACGTGATCACCTCGAAAGACCGGATTTCTTCGGGAAGCCGTACGACGGTAGCTGTGGTGAACGGCCAGAAACTGACCATCGATGACTACCGCAACCGCACCAACGAACTGATGGAGGCCAACAAACAGTACAAGGTAGGCTACGGAGTGGCTTCGGAGCAGGTGTACCGGAGCTGGCTGGCCGAGACGATCGTCGCCCAGCAGTACGACTTGGCCGGGGTAACGGTAAGCCCGCGTGGTGTGATGAACGGCGTGCTCGCCCAGCCGGATGTACGCCAGTATTTTTCCAACCAATACGGTGTGCCCGATGAGGCTGCCCTGCGCCAGTGGGTCAATTCGGTTCGCGCCGAAAAAGACCAGGGCAACGCCGAGGCCGAACAGATGTGGGAACTGTGGGAGGATATGAAAGCGCGCGGTCGCCAGTGGGTGCTCGGAGCGCAGTATTCCGACATGGTTACCGCCGGTATGACGGCCACCCTGCTCGATGCCAAGGTGGAATACGGGTACAAGAACAACCAGGTGGACGGTCGTTTCGCTTACTTGCCCTATTCCTCGATCGATGACAAGTCGATTGAGATCACCGATGCGCAGATAAACGAATACATCCGGAAACATCCCGACGAGTTCCAACGTCTCGAATCGCGCGACGTGCAGTACGCGGTGGTTCCGGTCAATCCTTCCGAAAAGGATGCCGAGGAGGTTCGCGGCAAGATCGCTGCGCTGATGGAAGACCGGGTGGAATTCAACAGCAAGACCAATACGACCGATACCATTCCCGGATTTCCCCGCGTGACGGACGACTCGATCTACGTCAATGCCAATACCGATGCGGGAGCGCACTACACCGGCCGCTATGCCAAGACTTTCGACAACCAGGAAGAAGCTCAGTGGGTGGTGAAGGCGCACCGGGGCGACATCCTGGGACCATACCGCGACGGGGATTCCTACAAGCTCTCCAAGCTGCTGGACGTACGTTCCCTGCCGGATTCGGTGAGCATGAGCCACATCCTGCTTTCCTACCAGGGCAATGCGTACGTGCAGAACGCGACCCGTTCCAAGGAACAGGCCAAGGCACTGGCCGATTCGCTGGCTTCGGTGCTGAAGGGCGGACGGGCTTCCTTCGCTCAGTTGGCCAAAGAGTATTCCGACGATCCCTCGGCCGCGCAAAACGACGGTTCGATGGGCTGGACGGCTTACAACGAGGGGATAAGCACGGAGATGGAGCAGTTCCTCTTCTTCCATCCGAAAGGTTCGTTGCAGGTGATCGAAACGCCGATGGGATACCATGTGTTCCGCATCGACGACCTCAAGGGGTCTTCGACGGCTTACAAGGTGGCTACCATCACGAATTTCATCAGTCCTTCGCGCGAGACGGCAGCCGTAGCCCTGGGCAAGGCGCAGGAGCTGGCTTCGCAGAATGTTTCGGTGGAGGAATTCGTGGCCGCAGCCCGCAAGGCAGGGTACGATGTGGTGCCCGCTACCGACTTTACGGTGCTGATGACCGACTACCCGGCGCTGGGCGACCAGTCGCAGATCACGCGTTGGGCTTTCGGAAAGGACGTGAAGGTGGGCGATACGAAGATCTTCGACATCGACGGCAACCATGTCGTAGCGATCCTTTCGGGAATGCGCAGCGAGGGTTTGGAATCGGCTGAAACGGCGCGTGCCGAGGTAGAGCCGATCCTGCTCAAGGAAAAGAAAGCCGAGATGCTGCTGGAGAAATTCAAACAGGCCAAGGGTTCGACCGTCGATGAGATCGCTTCCGCAGCCGGTGCTCAGGTGCTGGAGGCTACTTCGCTGACGCTGGCTACTCCGATCATCCCGAGTGCGGGTCGTGCACCCAAGGCAGTCGGCGTGGCTTTCGGCCTGAACGTGGGTCAGGTATCCGCTCCGGTTTCCGACGAGACGGGCGTATTCGTGGCTTCGATCACCGAACGCCGCGAGGCAAAACCGGCCGAGAATTACGACCAGGTGCAGAATGAACTCGATGCACAGTTCATGACCTTGCCGCAGACGCAGTTCTATCCCGCTTTGGAGAAGAAGGCGGACATCGAGGACAACCGCGTAAAAATCGAAAAACTGTACGCCGGGAACTGATCTTTCCCAGGCGTTCATCAAAAAGCCCCGGGCCGAAAGGCCCGGGGCTTTTTGATGAACGCCTGGGGGTGCCCGCCAGAGAGGAAGGCTTGATTAGGGAAAAAACAAATGTTTTCCCGCAGCAGGAATAGCTTCTCCGGAAGAGGAATAGGAAGGTCGGGAAAAGAATTCAGAGAAAGTTCGCCATCGTTTCAGGAACCAGACGGCACGCGAAGACATCGGCAAAGTGTGTCAGAAGGCGATCCTTCACCCTCGACAGGGGAATTTCGCCGCCCGTTTCCTGTGCGAGGGAGGTAACCCCCCGGTCGGAAATGCCGCAGGGGACGATCTGCCGGAAGTATTCCAGCGGCGTATTGACATTGAGGGCAAAACCGTGCATGGTTACCCAGCGGGAAGTCCTCACGCCCACCGCGCAGATCTTGCGGGCGCGGGGCGACTCCGGCTCGATCCACACGCCGGAACGTCCGGCTACCCGTCCCGCGGTTACAGCGAAGTCCGCCAGGGTGCGGATGACGGTTTCTTCCAGCAGGAAGACGTACCGGTGGATGTCCGGGGTGAAATGGTCCAGGTCCAGGATGGGGTAGCCCACGATTTGTCCCGGCCCGTGGAACGTGATGTCGCCGCCGCGGTCGATGCGGAAAAAGCCGACGCCTTCCCTTTGCAGGGTTTCGGGGGAGACGAGCAGGTGGGAGGGGTCGCCATGGCGACCCAGGGTATATACCGGAGGGTGCTGGGTGAGCAGCAGGAAGTCCTCTGTGGGGAGGGGATGCTCGGCGGTGCGGTTGGCGGTCTTGCGGGCTCTGGTGCGGTCGAACAACCGGGTCTGGAGTTCCCAGGCCTGGCGATAATCCGTCGTGCCGAGGTCTTCGAAATATACGGTTTTGTCAGACTTGTTCATTCTTGTGCCGTGGGCTGACCCCAGGAGAGGATGCTCTCGACGATCTCCGCGACGGGGCGGGCGTCCTCCACGCGGAAGTCCCCGATGCGGGTGCGCCGCAAGGCCGACAGGTAGGCGCGCGAGCCGAGCGCACGGCCGAAGTCGTCGGCCACCGAGCGGATGTACGTGCCTTTCGAGCAGGCGATCCGGAAGTCGACCCGGGGCATCTCGATGGCGGTGATCTCGAAACGGGAGATGGTGATGGGCCGGGGTGCGATCTCGACCTGGGCGCCTTTGCGGGCGTGGAGGTAGGCGCGCTTGCCGTCGATGTTCAGCGCGCTGTAAAGGGGCGGGCGCTGGAACAGTTCTCCGGTAAAGTGTTCCTGTGCCGTTTCCCGGATCCGTTCCGGGGTGATGTGCCCGATGGGGAAACCGTCCGTTACTTCCGTCTCCGCATCGAAAGACGGGGTGCAGGCCCCCAGGGTGAAACTTCCGGTGTATTCCTTTTCCCTCCCCTGGTATGCGTCGGCATTTTTCGTTTCCGCCCCCACGCATACTACCAACAGGCCGGAAGCCAGCGGATCGAGCGTACCGGCATGGCCTACCTTGAGGTTTTTTACTCCGAAGGTCTTCTTGAGCGTGTAGCGTATCTTGTTCACCACATCGAAAGAAGTCCACTCCAGCGGTTTGTCCACCAGAAAGACGTGTCCTGCGCGCAGTTGTTCGAGCGTCATGGGAGTTATTGCTCCGATGGGGTGTCTTCTTCTTCTTCGGGGCTCTCTTCAGTGTACCACGAGGCGTACATCGCGTAGTCGTTGGAGATGCGTTCGACGATGTCGCGGAGCTGCTCGGGACTGATGTCTTTGAGCTTGCGGGCGGGGTTGCCGGCGTAGATGCTGCCCGAAGGAACGACCGTCCCCTGGGTAACGACCGCTCCGGCCGCGATGAGCGAATGGGGTTCCACCACGGCACCGTCCATGACCACCGCGCCCATGCCTACCAGCGTATAGTCGCCCAGGGTACATCCGTGTACTACGGCGTTGTGGGCGATGGATACGTGGTTGCCGATGTTGAGCGGGTGTTTTTTGTACGTGGTGTGCAGGGTGGCGTTGTCCTGGATATTGACCTTGTCGCCCATCTTGATGTAGTGCACGTCTCCGCGCACGACGGCCCCGAACCAAACGTTGCAGTCTTCGCCCATGGTTACGTCGCCCAGGATGGCGGCGTTGTCGGCAAACCAGCAGCCCCGTCCCCATACGGGCGATTTGCCCCTTACTTTTTTGATGATAGCCATTTTCTTTTTCGTTTTTACGCCCGGTTCGTCCCTGCGGACCCCGCAAGGAAGCATTCCGGACAGTTGTCCTTGCCCTTTTCCCATGTCCGATGTTGCATCCGGCGGATGCAGGGGCGGGAAAGAGACTTCAAATGTACGGCATAAAACGGGGGTTTGCAACTCTGCGGGGCAGGGTCAGGCGTTTTTCAGGTATTGGTCCACGCCGTTTTCGCACCGCAGGGCCTTGCGGGCGATGCGGTCCTGGAGGATCTGCTCGTTGATGTTTACTCCGCTGCGCGAGGCGGTGCGGTGCCACAGATGAAAGACGATGCCGCCCATCTTCAGCGCGCGGGGCTGTACCCCGGCGTGGCGCAGGCGGACGATCAGGTCGGTGTCCTCCAGCCCCCAACCGGTCATGCGCTCGTCGTACCCGTTCACCCGCAGGAAATCCTCCCGCCAGTAGGCCAGGTTGCATCCTCGGGCGTGGTAGATGCTGCCGATGTGGTAACGGCTCATGGGTTTCTGGAGCCGGGGGATGCGCAGGCCGTTGAAGAAATTGGTCATGCCCCGGGAAAAAACGCTCAGGCGAATGTCGCCCGTATCGGCCGTTTGCCGGGCTTTCTGTTCGCCTACGTTGACCCGCGATCCGGCTACGTAACACCCCGGGCAGGCTGCGCGGCGATGGTCGGCTATGAAGTGGGGATGCAGTACCAGGTCGCCATCTACCTGGACGATGTATCGGCCGGATGCGGCAGCGACGGCTTTGTTGAGGATGGCACTGCGCCGGAACCCTTCGTCCGGATGCCAGATGTGCACTACGGGCGTTTTCCCTCCGCTGCGCTGGTTCATTTCTTCCCGGAATCGGTCGATGACTTCCCGGGTGGGCTCGGTGGAACCGTCGTCCGCTACGATGATCTCTTCGGGCAGGACGCTTTGTGCGAGGATGCTTTTGAAGGTGAGCGAAAGGTATACCGGAGAATTGTAGGTAACTACGACCAGTGTCAGGGGGACGGATTCGTTCATGGAAAAAAGGTTCGTATTATCTTTCCATTTAGGCGGATTTTGTTTCATTCATAAATCCTGCCCATATCCATACAGATCACGCATTTGCTTTTCCGAAGTGTCATAATTACCTTTGCCGGAAAATTGAACGTTTCAGTATGAAGAAAGGGGGAACGATCGCATTGGTGGTCTCTACGTACAACGCGCCCGAATATTTGTCGCGGTGTCTTTCCAGTGTGGAAAATCAGGAACTTGTGCCGAATGAGGTCCTGGTGGCGGATGACGGATCGGCGGCTCCGACCAAGGTTGTGGTCGAACGGTTTGCCGAGCGGATGCGCCGGCAATGCCCTCGGGTGGAGGTGCGGCACATTTGGCATCCGGACGAAGGATTCCGTTTGGGACCGATCAAAAACAAGGCGATCGCGGCGGCCAAGAGCGATTACATATTGCAGATAGACGGAGATTTGGTGCTGGACCGTCGTTTTGTCCGGGATCACGCCTCGGTGATGCGTCGTGGAAGGTATGTGATCGGCTCGCGGGTGATGCTGGGTGCGGAAGAGACCCGCTCTCTGTTGGAACATCCGCAGGAGGAGGTACGAAAATTTGCCGCAGGTCGTTCCAATGTTTTCAATGGGGTACGTTTTCCGTTCTTGTCGCGTTTCTTTGGTGGGTATCGTCGCAAGGATCCGTATTTTTCCCGGGGAGGATTGATGGGGTGTTGGCGGGAGGATTTCCTGCGGGTAAACGGCTACGACGAGCGCATGACCGGTTGGGGTTGGGAGGATACGGAACTTCTCGCCCGGATGCGCCATGCGGGAGTGGAGTCGTATGCGTTGAAATATAAGGCGATAACGTATCATCTTTACCACCGGGAGAGCTCCCGTGAGCAGCAGGACCGTAACCGGGAGATGTTTCTGAAAACCTTGCATGGGGGAGTGGAGCGTTGTCCGGAAGGAGTGGACAAGTATTTGGTGGGCTGAATAGGGACGTTTTTCTTCTTTTTTCGACTTGCTGTCAACAGTGGTAAAAGGAGGCGGAATATTTTTTCGTCCGGGGG
>DVLY01000088.1 GCA_018715295.1 Candidatus Merdimorpha stercoravium
TCTGATCCAGATGGTCTTCCCCAAAGTCGATCCCGAGGCGGCCCAGGCGCTGTGCCAGGAGATAGAAAACGCCTATTCCGCTTCGCTGGACAAACTCTCCCGCCAGCAGGAGAAGAACGCCGCCGCCCGTGCCAAAGCCGCCCGCAAGGAATTCGACGCTACGGTGGAAGCCCTCTCGGCCAAGTTGGAAAAACTGGTAGAAGCAAAGGCCTGATCCCTCCGGAAGGCACTCTTTCCCCGACATCTCCTCCGACGATCCCTCCCGGTCCGAATGGCCGGAGGCAAGGGTTGTGCCCGTAAAGGGTGCAAGGATCCGAGGGGGGCAAGAAAATCCCGAACGGGAAATGCGACGCGGAAACCGCAGGATATTTCCTGATGGTCCGGCCGCAGGCGTAAGGGGGATTCCCTTTTCGCCGCAAGAGGTTTTTCCCCGCAGAAAACGGGGGAACCGATCGGTATTTTAACGACATCGAACCATGAGATTATCTGTCAGAAAAGCGATATGGGTCTTTGCGGGATGGGTGGTATGCACCCTGCCGCTCTCGGCCGGAAGGCTCGACAAGGCGTTCGAGGCGCTGAGCGTGCACGACTACTTCAAAGCCCGCGAACTGTTCGAAAAATCGCTCAAGAGCGATCCGATGCTGTCCAACTACGGGTTGAGCGTCATCTTTTCCCGCAACAACAATCCGTTCTACCAGCTGGATTCGGCCTACGCCTGCATCGAACGCAGCCTCTCGGCCTACGACCAGATGAAAGACAAGGATCTGCGCAAGATCTTCGAGGAACAGGCCCTGAACAAGGACACGCTCTACGCCCAACGCCAACGGATCGCTTCCCTGGCGCTGGATGCAGCCATCGAGAAGAATACCGTACCGGCCCTGGAATACGTGATCCGCAAGTATCCTTTTTCCCTGCGCACCGAAGAAGCGGTAGAGCGCCGCGATGCCCTGGCTTTTTCCCTGGCGCAGGCACAGAACACCTGGAGTGCGTACAAGACCTTCGCCGATACCTACCCCCAGTCCGCCCAAGCGGGCCGTGCGCTGGAACTGTACGAAAAACTGCTCTTCGAGCAGACTACCCGGGGAGATACGCCGGAGCAATACCTGGCTTTCGTGCGCGCCTATCCGGACAACGCCTATGTGCCGCAGGCTCAAAAGCGTATTTTTGAACTCACTACGGCCGATCGGACGCTGGAAGAGTACTCCGACTTCGTACGCCTGTACCCGGACAATCCGTACGCCAGAAAAGCTTGGGAGGCAATCTATCGCCTGTGGTTCTCGGACCTTTCGCCCGAGCGGGTGGAGGCGTTCCGGCAGGTCTATCCCCAATTCCCGATGCCGGCCATCCTGGAGGAGGATGTAAAACTGCGGGATGTGGCTTACTTCCCGATCCTCTCCAAGGACAAACTCTACGGCTTTGTCAATTCGCTGGGGCAGGTAACAGTCGATCCGCAGTACGACTTCGTGGACGATTTCTCCAGCCGGGCGGCGCTGGTGGGAAAAGGCGACCGGGTGTCGTACATCGACACGCGGGGCAGCCTGCTGGACGATTTCCGCTGGGAGGACGGCTTCCCGTTCCAGGGAGAACTGGCGGTGGTGATCCAGGACGGACTGGAAGGGGTGATCAACAAGGCGGGCGGCGAGGTGCTTCCCGCGGAGTTCGACCGGATCCTCTTACGGGAAACCGGCCCTGTCCTCACGGAGAAAGGGGGGCTTTACCGCTATTATTCCCGGCGGGGAGAGCCGCTGTTCGAACCGTTTGAAAAGGCGGAACTGTTCCGGGGAGATTCCGTGGCGATAGTAGTTGCCGATGGGAAGGCGCGGTTGATCGACCGGGAAGGGCGTTCGCTGCTGCCGGGAGATTTCACCGAACTAAAACCGCTGGGGGAAAGCATGCTGGCGGTAAAGGATTCGACCGGGAAATGGTCCTTGACCGACTATCGGGCTACCCCGCTCTCCACCAAGCGTTACGACGAGGTGGGGGAGATGTCGGACAGCCTGGCGGCCGTGCGGGTGGGACAGAAATACGGCTATGTCGATCCGCAGGGCAAGGAAACGATCGCGGTCAACCTGACGGCGTTCGACGATATGGCGCGCGCGCGCTTTTCCGACGGACTGGCCAAGACGACCTACCGGGGGAAATACGGCATGATCGACCGTACGGGAAAACGCCTGCTGCCCAACCTGTTCGACGACATCATTCCTTCGCACCAATGGCCGGTGCCGGTACAGCGCGACGGGCTGTGGGGTTATGCAGGAAAGAACATGAACATTACGATCCGCTGCGTGTACGATGCGGTCCAACCGTTCAAGGACGGGCGGGCGATCGTGGTGCGCAAGGGGCTTTGGGGGGTGATCAATCCCAAAGGCGAGATCCTGATCCCGCTCGAGTACTCGAACATCGAGCCGCTGGGGGACGATCTGTACATCGTATCCCGGGACGGGAAGAGCGGTATCGTAAACCTGGAAGGGGCGGTGATCCTCCCGATCGAATACGACCGTCTGCGCGAATACGCTCCGAACATCCTCCAGGTGGTGATGGATGGGGAGTTCCTCTACTTCGATATCCGCAACGGGAAGTTCCTCTACGCGGGCGAGAACTGATCCCGAAAAATATCCCCAAGCACGTGGGTGCGGGCAAGCAAAAGGCCGGAGGCAGAGCCTCCGGC
>DVLY01000089.1 GCA_018715295.1 Candidatus Merdimorpha stercoravium
GATAAGATTCCCATTGGGAGAAAACCTTTCTTTGTTTTTAATACTTTTTTAGTTTTTCGGCCACGATCCGGTCGATTTCTTCCTCCTGTTGGGTCAGTGTCAGGGTGGAATTGTCGATCTCGATGGCATCGGGTGCCTTGACCAGCGGCGAAGTCTCGCGGTGGGTGTCCATGTAGTCGCGGGAGGTAATGTTGTCCAGTACCTGTTCGAAATCGACTTCGACGCCCTTTGCTTTCAGTTCGTCGCAGCGACGGCGGGCGCGCACCCGCGGGTCGGATACGATGAACAGTTTTACGTCCGCATCGGGAAAGACGACCGTGCCGATGTCCCGCCCGTCCATGGCGATGCCGTTCTGGCGGGAGATGCTGCGCTGGAGCAGCACCATGGCCTGCCGCACTTCCGGTACCGAGGATACCAGACTGACGTTTTGCGATACGTCCATCGAACGGATTTCGGTCTCTACGTCCTGTCCGTTGAGCAGGGTATGGCCCTGGGCGTCGAAACCGATCTCGATCTTGTTCAGGTCGGCGATGAGCAGGTTTTTGAAAAATTCACCCTCCTGAAGGTAATGCTCCTGCATGGCGTAGTACGTCAGGGCGCGGTACATGGCGCCGGTGTCGATGTACGTCAGGCCGTACTTGCGGGCCAAGGTGCGGGCGATGGTGCTCTTTCCCGAGCCGGATACCCCGTCCACGGCGATGATGGGTTTTCTGTCCAAGATGTTTCTTGCCTTTTGTTTTTGAGGAAAACAAATGTACGAAAAAACGCGGGAGTCCGGATGGGATTTCCCGGTGATTTTGTCCGGAAGATATGGCGGGGACGGAAAAAAGGGAAGAAACAGTGTCATAGTTTAAGAAAAAAAGGGGTTTTTTTCTCCCGGAAAAACCTATCTTTGCTCCATTGCAAAAAAATCGAGGAAATACATGTTCAACAAAAGATAGAAACGATTATGGCAAATACTTTACCTCAACCGTTTACGCCTCCTTACGAGATCGATCCGCGTTTTGAAAAAGGAGTGGTGTATTTTTCGATGGAATACGCCATCGACCAGAGTTTGAAGATCTACTCGGGCGGTTTGGGCTTTTTGGCCGGATCGCACATGCGCAGTGCGTACCAGTTGCGGCAGAACCTTACCGGGATCGGCATCCTGTGGAAAAACGGTTATTACGACCAGCGGCGCAATGCCGACCAGACGATGCAGGTAAGTTTCGAAGAGAAGATCTACAAATTCCTCACCGATACGGGCATCAAGTTTACGGTAGAGATCAACCATACGCAGGTGTGGGTGAAAGCCTATTACCTCGACCCGAAGGTTTTCGGTACGGCACCGTTGTTCCTGCTGACCACCGACCTGGAGGAAAACGATTTTCTGGCGCGTTCCACCACGTTCCGCCTGTACGATTCCGACCCTCAGGCCAAGATCGCCGCATCGATCGTCCTGGGGCGCGGCGGGATCAAACTGCTCGAACAGTTGGGCTATGAACCCGACATCATCCACCTCAACGAGGCGCATGGCGTATCGGCGGCCTTTGCCCTGTACGAGAAGTACGGCAGCCTCGAAGAGGTGAAAAAGCGCATGGTCTTTACCACCCACACCCCGGAAGAGGCCGGGAACGAAAAGCATCCGTTCGATATGCTGGTCAACATGAGCTTTTTCGGCAATGTCCCCTTGGACGTAGCCCGGGACATATCGGGTGTAAAGGATGAAGTGTTCAACCATTCGCTGGCCGCTCTGCGGATGAGCCACCTGGCCAACGGCGTGTCCAAGCTCCATGGGGAGGTGTCGCGCCAGATGTGGGCCGGCAACGAGGGAATACCGCCCATCACCCATGTAACCAATGCCCAGAACAAGCCGTATTGGGCCGACTATATCCTCGAACAGGCACGCGTAACGGGCAATGAACTGTTGCTCACCGCCCGGAAAAGCGCCTTGAAGAAGAGCCTGTTCGACCATGTGGCCGATCAGTGCGGGACGATCCTCGATCCGCAGGTGCTCACCATCGTCTGGTCCCGGCGTTTTGCCCAGTACAAACGTCCCGATCTGCTCACCCAGGATACGGAGCGTTTCCACCGCCTGATGGAAAATACCAAGACGCCCGTGCAGATCATCTGGGCCGGAAAGCCTTATCCTTCGGACTACGGGGCGATCAGCGTGTTCAACAAGCTGGTCGATATGGCCAAGCATTACAAGAACATGGCGGTGCTGGTCGGGTACGAGTTGTGGCTCTCCCGCAAGCTCAAACTCGGTGCGGACATTTGGCTGAACAACCCCCGGATCACCCGCGAGGCTTCCGGTACTTCCGGGATGACGGCGGCCATGAACGGGGCGATCAACTTTTCCACGTACGACGGTTGGATCCCCGAATTCGCCAAGGATGGGGTCAATTCGTTCATCATCCCTCCGCAGGATTACCGTTTGTCCATCTACGAGCAGGATGCGCTCGATATGAACAACATGTTCGACATCCTGGAAAACAAGATCATACCGATGTACTACGGCGACCGCAAGGGTTGGACGCAGATGATGATGGCTTCGATGAACGACGTGGTGCCGTTTTTCGATTCGGCGCGTATGGCTACCGAGTACTACGAAAAGATCTACAATGCTCCGCAGGATGCACCTGCCGGAGAGTGATCTCTTTTTCTTCCGCGCGATCGGGCCGGCAAAAGGGGCGGCGGGAAAATCCCGCCGCCCTTTTTGCCGGCCCGATCGCTTTCCCGCTGCTGTCCTGCGAGTCGGCGTTTGCGAATGGGTGGCCGCGCGGGGAAAACTTTGCAAAATAATATCGGCCGTTCCTGAACGATTTAAGGGATGAATTTCGTAAATTTGACCCTTTATAAGCGAGGAAACGAAAACGAAGAAATACCTTATGAAAACCCTTGTCATCGTCGCACATCCCGACCTGGAAAAATCCGTCGTCAATCGCCGCTGGGTGGACGAAGCGGAAAAGCACCCCGAACGTTTTACCGTACACCGTCTTTACCAGACTTACCCCGACGAGCAGATCGACATCGCGCGCGAACAGGCTTTGGTCGAGCGGCACGGAACGCTCGTGTTGCAGTTCCCGATCTACTGGTTCGGTTGCCCGTCGCTGCTCAAAAAATGGATGGACCAGGTTTTGGCTTTCGGTTGGGCCTTCGGCCCGCAGCCGGAAGCGGACAAGATGCGGGGGCGGAAAGTAGCCCTGGCGGTGTCGGCGGGCATCCAGCAGGAGGATTTTTCCCCGGAAGGTACCTACGGCCATACCATGGGTGAACTGCTTTTGCCGTTTGAAGCCATGTGCCGCTATGTCGATGCGGTCTTCGGTGGATTCCATGCACTCTACGGTGCCGAGGCAGGGCTTCCGGCTGAGGTCTTGGAGGACAATACCCGCCGGTACATGGATTTCCTGCAGAATCTCTGAACACATCGGAACAGAAACGAAAAATAGAATAAAAACGATAAACCAAACAAAACGCCATGAAGAGAGACAAACTGATCTTTGACCTGATAGAGGACGAACGCGACCGCCAGACATACGGCATCGAACTGATCGCCTCCGAGAACTACGTGAGCGACCAGGTGCTCGAAGCGATGGGTTCCATCCTGACCAACAAATACGCCGAAGGGTATCCCGGCGCCCGCTATTACGGAGGATGCGAAGTGGTGGACCAGGTAGAGCAGGTCGCTATCGACCGGGCAAAAGCTCTCTTCGGAGCGGAGTACGCCAACGTGCAGCCGCATTCCGGCAGCCAGGCCAATGCAGCGGTGTATGCCGCTTTCCTTCAGCCGGGGGACAAGATCCTCGGGTTCGACCTTTCGCACGGAGGCCACCTCACGCACGGTTCGCCGGTGAACTTCTCCGGAAAACTGTACAAGACGTGTTTCTATGGCGTGGAAAAGGAGACCGGACGCATCGATTACGACAAAGTGGCTGAAATCGCCCAGCGCGAACGCCCGAAGATGATCGTCGCCGGAGCTTCGGCCTATTCCCGCGATATGGACTTCAAGCGTTTCCGCGAGATCGCCGACAGCGTGGGTGCATTCCTGTTTGCCGATATTTCGCATCCGGCCGGGCTGATCGCCAAGGGGCTGCTGAGCGACCCGATCCCGTACTGCCACGTGGTATCCACCACCACGCACAAGACGCTTCGCGGGCCGCGCGGAGGAATGATCCTGCTGGGCAAGGATTTTGAAAATCCGTTCGGTTTGAAGACCCCCAAGGGCCAGGTGCGGATGATGTCTTCGCTGATCAATTCGGCGGTCTTCCCCGGCAACCAGGGCGGCCCGCTGGAGCACGTGATCGCAGCCAAGGCCGTGGCTTTCGGCGAGGCGCTTTCCGACGAATTCTTCCGCTATGCGCTCGCCGTTCAGCGCAACGCGGCTGCAATGGCCAAGGCGTTCGTGGAACGCGGATACGACCTGGTATCCGGCGGTACGGACAACCACATGATGCTCATCGACCTGCGCAACAAGGGCATTACGGGGCGCGAGGCGGAGAACGCCCTGATCAAGGCCGACATTACGGTCAACAAGAACATGGTCCCCTTCGACGACAAGTCGCCGTACGTTACTTCGGGTATCCGGGTGGGTGCAGCCGCCGTTACTACGCGTGGTTTGAAGGAGAAAGACATGGAGACGGTGGTGGACCTGATCGACCAGGTGCTGACCAATATTTCCTCCGATCGGAAGATCAAGAAGATCGGCGAAAAGGTGGCCGACTTCATGGGCGACCGTCCTTTGTTCAAGCAGCGCCGCCGTCTGGCCAAATAATCGAATGTGAATCCTCTAACCGAATAAACGACCATGATGATTTCAGCATTTTTGTTCAATGCCATTTCGACGGTAGCCGACACCCTGTCTTCGGGAGCGGGCGCCGATCTGTTGGCTTCGGATATCCCCGTAGTCAAGACCCAGACGATCTGGGATATGATCGTCAGCGGCGGATGGAGCGGTGTGGCCATCATTGCGATGGAGTTTGTCATGTCCGTTCTGGCCGTGTACATTTTCGTGGAGCGTTCTTCCCTGATCAAGACGGCCGCCAAAGCCGACCCGCGTTTCATGGACACGATCAAATCGCTGGTATCGGCCGGGAAACTTACCGAAGCCAAGGCCATCTGCGACCGGGAAAACACCGTAGAGTCCCGGATCATGAAAAAGGGCATCAGCAAGATCGGAAAACCGCTGGAGGACATTTCGACCGCCATCGAAAATACGGGAAAACTCGAGATCTACACCCTGGAGGGAAACATCAGCCGCCTGGCCATGATCGCCGGTGCCGCGCCGATGCTCGGATTCCTCGGTACGGTGGTCGGAATGGTCGTCGCATTCCAGTCGATGGCCAATGCCGGCGGACAGGTCGAGATACAGGACCTCTCCGGGGGTATCTCTACAGCCATGACCACTACCGTAGCCGGTCTTATCGTGGGTATCATGGCCTACATCTTCTACAACCTGCTGGTAGGACGTATCCAGAAGGTGATCAACCGCATCGAGGTTTCGGCCGCCGATTTTCTGGACCTGCTCAGCGAACCGGCCGAGTGAGGACGCTGTCGGGTGTCCCCCTCCTAACCGTTTAATCCTGTCAATCCTGGAATACGAACCATGAACCTACAAGGAAGAAACAAGGTATCCGCCGATTTTTCGATGGCCTCGATGACGGACATCATTTTCCTGTTGTTGCTCTTTTTCCTGCTTTCGGCTACCGTGATCACCTCCAATGCCATCGAGATCGTGTTGCCCAAGGCCGGAAGTCAGACCACCAAGAAGCAGGTCGTGTCCGTTACCGCCACCACCGACGGCCGGTACTATATCGACAAGGAGCAGGTAAACTACTCCGATATCGAACCCCGCCTGCAGGAGATCGCCGCCCAGAGCGACAATACCACCGTGCTCATCCGCGGGGAAAACACCATCGAACTCCAGAAAGTAACCGACCTGTTCGAGATCGCCCGTCGCAACGGGCTGACCCCCATTCTGGGCGTACAACCTCCCAAGAAGTAAAACCTGTTGCCTCTCTCTGCCGTGCCGATGTCCGCCTCTGCCTCGTCCCGTTGGGAACCCAATCAGCGAAAGGGTCTTATCGTTACCGTCCTGGTACACGTGGCGATGCTTGTGGCCATGTTCATCTTCGGGATTCGTTACCTCGACCCTCCGCCGCTGGGCGGGATGATCGTCGCTTTCGGCATGACGGAGGACGGAGCCGGCTCTCCCGCATATGAGGATCGGGCGGTGCTGCCCCAGCCTACGGCAGCTGCATCGAGTGTCCCCGAGGTCGAAGTCCCCGAAGAGGCCCTGATGACCCAGGCGGAGGAAAGCCCGGTGGAAGTCGAGGAAAAGAAACCCGAGAAGGAGCAGAAACCCAAAACCGAGCAGCGTCCCCGCGAGGTGGAACGCCCCCGCGAAACCCCGCAGAAGGAAGAAACGCCCCAGCCTCCGCAACCCTCCCGGACGACCACCCAGGCGCTGGCCAACATTCTCAACCCCGGCCATGATGCCTCCAAAGGCGACGGGCAGGGGCAGGGTTACAAGGGTTCTCCCCAGGGCAGCCTCTCTTCGGACAATTACGGCGTATCCGGGGTAGGCGGCGACGGCAATTACCGTTTGGCCGGGCGCGCGGCCATCAGGAAACCCAAACCGGCTTATACCGGTACCGACCAGGGGCGCGTCGTGGTCGTGGTGCAGGTCGATCGTCAGGGAAATGTCGTTTCGGCCAAATGTTCCCTGCAAGGCACCGAGGTAACCGACCCGCAGTTGATCCGCAATGCCGAAAAAGCAGCCTTGGAGACCAAATGGAAGCCTGATCCTTCTGCCGAGCCGTTGCAACAGGGGACGATCATCTACGAGTTTTCCGTCAGGGGGTGAGAAAAGAAACGGCGGAGCATATCCGCAAGGCCTTGTCTAGGCAGGGCTGTCGAAGAAAGGATGAAGGTAGAGACACAGAAGATGGATTACCGTCGGGCCGTGGACTGGATGTGTTCCGCCCTGCCGATGTTCCAAAAAGTAGGCTCGGCTGCGTATCGGCCGGGGCTGGAAAATACCGAATATTTGATGGATTACCTGGGCCATCCCGAGCGGGGGCTGCGTTGCATCCATGTGGCAGGCACCAACGGGAAGGGCTCTACCTCGAGTATGCTGGCTTCGGTGCTGATGGAGGCCGGGTATCGCACGGGGTTGTACACCTCGCCGCACCTGGTCGATTTCCGGGAGCGGATGCGGGTGGACGGGGAGATGATCCCCAAGGAATTCGTGGCCGATTTTGTCGAACGCCACATGGACTTTTTTACCGCGCACAGTTTTTCCTTTTTCGAGATGACTACCGCGATGGCCTTTTGCTGGTTCCGCGCCTGTGGAGTGGACGTAGCCGTGATCGAAACGGGGCTGGGCGGCCGGCTGGATTCGACCAATGTCGTCAGGCCGGACTTGAGCGTGATCACCAACATCGCGCTCGACCACACGGCTATCCTGGGCGATACCCGCGTGCAGATCGCAGGGGAAAAGGCCGGGATCATCAAACCGGGGGTGCCGGTCCTGATCGGGGAGAACGACCCGGAGATCGAACCGGTGTTTCGCGCGAAGGCGGCCTGGGAGGGAGCGCCGCTGTACTTTACGGACCACGGGATCCGGCTCGAAGACTATCCTTGCCCGCTGGAGGGGGATTACCAACGGTTCAACATCGCGGCGGTGGTGGCTGCCTGCGGGATCTTGCGCGAGAGTTGGAAGCTCGATCCGCAGACGGTGCGCCGGGGGATTGCCCGCGTGGTGGACAATACCCATCTGCAAGGCCGCTGGCAGGTGCTGTTCCGTCGGCCGCTGGTGGTGTGCGATACGGGACACAATGTCAATGGCATCGGCGAGATCGTCCGCCAGATTTCCCATACGCCCAAAGATCGGCTGTTTATGGTCTTCGGTATGGTCAATGACAAGGATGTGGACGGTGTGCTGGCACTCTTGCCCAAGGAGGCGCAGTATTGTTTTGCGCAGGCTTCCGTCCAGCGGGCGCTGGACAGCCGGGAGTTGGCATGGCGTGCGGCGCGTTTTTCGTTGTGTGGAGAGGCCTATCCCGATTGCGAAAGTGCTTTTCGTGCCGCGCAGCAGCAGGCCGGTCCGCAGGACATGATTTTTGTCGGCGGCAGTACCTTCGTGGTGGCCGATGTCCTGGAGGCTCTTTCAAAGCAGGGGTGAGCGGCTTTTTTTCTCTTTGAAAAGATTTTGAATGTCTTTCCGTTCCTGCGGGGGCGGCATCCGGGGATTTGTTGATAACTTTTGCCGGACGCGTTTCCCCTTCGTGGGGGAAAGCCGTATTTTTGTCTGAAAGGGGCCGAAGACCCCGATGTACCTGCGAAGATTATGTACCTGATATTCGATACCGAAACCACGGGACTTCCCCGAAATTACAACGCTCCGGTAAGCGATACCGACAACTGGCCCCGGATGGTCCAGCTCGCTTGGCAGCTGCATGGCCCGATGGGCGAGCTGATCGAAGCCAAGAACTTTATCGTCCGTCCCGAGGGGTACGACATTCCGTTCAACTCGGAGAAGATTCACGGTATCTCCACCGAGCGTGCCTTGCGCGAGGGAGCCGACCTGGCTTTTGTGCTGGGCGAGTTTGCCAAGGCTGTGGCCCGCGCGCGGTTTGCCGTAGGACAGAACATTTCGTTCGACATCCCGGTAGTGGGGTGCGAGTATTTCCGCAAAGGGCTGGAAAACCCGCTCCCGCGTCTGGGCGTGCTCGACACGATGAGCGAGGTTACGGCCAACCTGTGCAAGATTCCCGGCGGGCGCGGTTACAAGTTCCCGAAACTCATCGAACTGCATACGCACCTGTTCGGCGAGGGTTTTTCCTCGGCGCACAACGCATCGGCCGACGTGGAGGCTACCGCGCGGTGTTTTCTGGAACTGGTGCGCAGGGGGCTCTACACCCGGGAACAGTTGCAGTGCGAGGAAGGCTATCTCGACGATTTCCGCCGGGCTCATCCCGACCCGATCCGCCCCATCGGTCTGAACGTCCAGCCGTACCAGCCGCTGGAGGAGGAGGCTGCGGGCGGAAAACCGTCCGGGGAGGCCGGCAAGCAGACGCAGGTTCAGGCGGCTGTCCAGGCGCTGGAAGGGGTGCCGTATTGCCACTTGCACAACCATACCCAGTTTTCCATCCTTCAGGCTACCACCGATGTCGATACGCTGGTGGAGATGGCCTGGCGCGAGGGGATGCCGGCCGTGGGGATCACCGACCTGGGGAACATGTACGGGGCGTTCAACATGACCCTGGCCATCGGCAAACTGAACGAAAAGATCGAGAAACACAACAAGAAGATAGAGGCCGGCGAGGAAAAGGGCGAGCTTTGGACGCCGTACCAGGGCAAGGTGATCATCGGTTGCGAACTGTACGTGGCCGAGGATTACAAGCGTACCCGTTTTACCAAGGAACAGCCCGACCGGCGCTTCCAGCAGGTGCTGCTGGCCAAGAACAAGACCGGCTACCACAACCTGGCGATGCTTTCCACCGAAGCCAATACGACAGGGCTTTACGGCACTTATGCCCGGGTGGGCAAGGAACTGATCGTGCAGTACAAGGACAACCTGATCGCTCTCTCGGGCGGGTTGCAGGGCGAGGTGCCGCAACTGATCCTTGAAGCGGGAGAGCACCGCGCCGAGCAGGCTTTCCTGTGGTGGAAGGAGCAGTTCGGCGACGATTTCTACGTCGAACTCGTGCGGCACGGTTTGCCCGAGGAGGACCACGTCAACAAAGTGCTGCTGGGGTTTGCCCGCAAATACGGCGTGCGGGTGATCGCCCAGAACAATACGTTTTACGCCCGTCAGGAGGATTCCAACGCCCACGACATCCTCCTGTGCATCCGCGATGGCGAGGTGCAGAGCCGTCCCATCGGCCGGGGGCGCGACTGCCGTTTCGGTTTTCCCAACAACGAGTTCTATTTCAAGAGCCAGCAGCAGATGAAGGAGCTCTTTGCCGACCTTCCCGAGGCGATCGAAAACATCTCCCACCTGGTGGACAAGGTGGAGAACTACAAGCTGGCCAAGCCGGTGCTGTTGCCCAAGTTTGACATTCCGGCCGAGTTTCGCGATCCGGAAGACGAGAAGGACGGCGGAAAGCGCGGGGAAAATGCATACTTGCGCTACCTGACCTATCAGGGGGCCAAGAAGGTGTACCCCGATATGGACGAAAGCATCCGCTCGCGCATCGAGTTCGAGTTGGAGACCATCGCCAAGACGGGTTATCCGGGGTATTTCCTCATCGTGCAGGACTTTATCCGCGCCGCCCGGGACATGGGCGTGCTCGTGGGACCGGGACGTGGCTCGGCGGCCGGGAGCGCGGTGGCCTATTGCATCGGCATTACTTCGATCGACCCGATCAAGTACGACCTGCTGTTCGAGCGTTTCCTCAACCCCGACCGCGTGTCGCTGCCCGATATCGATACCGACTTCGATGACGAAGGACGGGGAAAGATCATCGACTGGGTGGTGGAGAAATACGGCAAGAACCAGGTGGCCCAGATCATTACCTACGGTACGATGGCGGCCAAAAACTCGATCCGGGATACGGCCCGGGTGATGGAATATACCCCGGCGCAGGTGAACGAGTTGGGCAAGATGGTACCGGATGTGAGCCTGGCCAAGTTGTTCAAGCTCTCGGAGGCCGAACTTCGCGACAAGCTGAAGAACCGCCAGGAGGAGATCGAAAAGGCGCACCATATCAAGGAACTGGCCTCCGGGAACGACATGAACGCCAAGATCATCAACCAGGCGCGGGTCATCGAGGGGTCGATCCGCAGCCTGGGGGTGCATGCCTGCGGGGTGATCATCACTCCGTCCGACATCCGGGAGCACGTCCCGATGGCTACGGCCAAGGATTCCGAAATGCTGGTTACCCAGTTCGACAACAAGGTGGTGGAGTCGGCCGGGCTGCTCAAGATGGACTTCCTGGGCTTGAAGACCCTCACGCTGATCAACGATACGATCAACCTGATCGAAGACCGTTTCGGTATCCGTATCGATCCCGACCGGATCCCCATCGACGACCCCAAGACTTACGAGTTGTTCCAGCGGGGGGATACTGTCGGGGTGTTCCAGTACGAATCGCCCGGGATGCAGAAAAACCTGCGGGAACTCTGTCCCGGGGTGTTTTCCGACCTGATCGCCATGAATGCCCTGTATCGCCCGGGGCCGATGGAGTACATTCCGTCGTTTATCCGCCGGAAACACGGTCTGGAACCCATCACGTACGATTTGCCCGAGATGGAGGAATACCTGGCCGAGACCTACGGCATTACGGTGTACCAGGAGCAGGTGATGCTGCTTTCGCAGAAATTGGCCGGCTTTACCAAGGGCGAGGCCGACGTACTGCGCAAGGCGATGGGAAAAAAGCAGAAAGCGGTCCTGGCCAAGATGAAGCCCAAGTTCATCGACCAGGCGGCCGAAAAAGGCCACGACAAGGCGGTCCTCGAAAAGATCTGGCACGACTGGGAAGCCTTTGCCGCCTATGCCTTCAACAAATCGCACTCCACGTGCTACGCCTGGGTCGCTTACCAGACGGCCTACCTGAAAGCCAATTACCCTTCGGAATACATGGCGGCCGTCTTGTCCAACAATATGAACGACATCAAGGACATAACCTTTTATATGGAGGAAGCGCGCCGGCTGGGGATCCGCATCCTGTGTCCCGATATCAATGAGTCGAAGCGCAAGTTCTC
The DNA here is from genome assembly GCA_018715295.1 of Candidatus Merdimorpha stercoravium. Lineage (GTDB taxonomy): Bacteria > Bacteroidota > Bacteroidia > Flavobacteriales > UBA1820 > Merdimorpha > Merdimorpha stercoravium. Next base: position 11,689 of record DVLY01000089.1, read on the forward strand.
GGTCACCAAGGAAGGGGACATCCGCTTCGGGTTGGGGGCGGTGAAGAATGTGGGGGAAAACGCCATATCCTTTATCCTGAAAGACCGTGCGGAGAACGGGCCTTATACTTCGCTGTTCGATTTTACCACCCGGGTGGACAAGTCGGCCTGTTCGCGCCGCTCGATCGAGCATTTCGTCCTCTCCGGAGCCTTCGATTGCTTTGGGTTGAACCGTTCCCAGTATTTCGCCCTGGAGGGCAAGAGCGACACGATCGACAAAGCGGTCCGCTACGGAGAGGCGGTACGGGCCCAGCGCGAGAGTGCGCAGTCCTCGCTTTTCGGGGACCAGGGCGACGATACGTTCCGCATGGAGCCGCCCCATATCCCTGCGTGCGAGGAGTGGCCCGATCTGGATAAACTCAAACGAGAACGCGATGTGGTGGGGCTGTTCATTTCGTCCCATCCGCTGGACCGCTACCGGTGCATACTGGACAATTACTGTACCGTGAATCTGGAGCAATTGGCCGACATCGACCGTTTTGTCGGCCAGGAAGTGGCTTTCGGCGGCATGATCACCCGCAGCGAAAACTTTACGGCCCGCAACGGCAACCCCTGCGGCAGTTATACCCTCGAAGATGTCAATGCCTCGTTCGAACTTCGCCTTTACGTTGAAAAATACGCTTCCTTTTCGCCTTTCCTCTTCGAGAATGCGATGGTCTTTATCCGGGCATCCGTGCTCAAGGGCTGGGAAAACAAGGCTACGGGTCAGGTGGGCCGTCCGCGCTTGGTGATAAACAGCGTGCAACTGCTTTCCGAAGTGGCGCGCAATACGCCGAAAAAGGTGATCGTTACGGTCGATGTGGCCGACATCGACGCGGATTTTATCACTTCGCTGCGTCAGGTATTGCAGGGATCGGACGGATACTGTCCGGTGGAAGTGCGGGTGGAAGACCGGGCGACGGGGCTGGCGCTTTCCATGCCGGTGCGCACGATGAAGGTGGAACTGACCCGGGAGGTGCTCGCCCGTTTGGAAACGCTCTCGGGACGGCAGGTGCGCTTGGAGTCTGCTTGAAAACGGGTCGAAAAAGAGAGAAAGGTGTAAAAAATCAAAACATTGCCTACGATATGAGCCACGATCTGAAAGAAGAGAACGATATGAAGGCCAAAGTACTCCGCAGCGAGTACCTTTCCCGCCGGGCTTGGATGACGGCCCGTTGCGATACGCTGGAACTCCCCGACGGGCGGATCGTTCCGGAATACTATGTGTTGGAATACCCTGATTGGGTTTCTACGATCGCCTTGACCGAGCAGGGCGATTTCGTTTTCGTGCGGCAGTATCGCCATGGGTTGGGCGTTACCGAGTACGAACTGTGCTCCGGGGTGTGCGACCCTTCGGATGCTTCCCCCCTGGAGGCGGCACAGCGGGAACTGCTCGAGGAAACGGGGTTCGGAGGGGGGCAGTGGGAGCCGATCATGACCATCAGTGCCAATCCGGGTACGCAGAACAACTTGACGCATTGCTTCGTGGCCCGAGGCGTCCGTCCGGTGGGTGAGCGGCATTTGGACGATACGGAAGACTTGACGGTACATGTCCTGTCCCTCGATCAGGTACGGGAGCTGCTCTTGGGCGACCGGATCAAACAGGCTACACACGTGGCGCCTTTGTGGAAGTTTTTTGCGCAGCAGAAGTGGGTGTGAACGGTAGTACAACCGGTGCGGGCAAGCGGGGGGCGCCGAAGGCGCCCC
>DVLY01000090.1 GCA_018715295.1 Candidatus Merdimorpha stercoravium
GGGGCGCCGGCCTTTTGCTTGCTCGCCCGGACATTACGACCCCTCAACGCCCTTCCACCTTCCGGCGGTAAGCGATCAAATCTTCGATCGAGATCATCTTCAATCCGTATTCCCGAGCCACTTCCGCCAGCTGGGGCACACGCGCCATCGTCCCGTCGGGATTCATCACCTCGATCAATGCACCGGAGGGATACAGCCCCGCAAGCCGCGCCATATCGACCACCGCTTCGGTATGTCCATTGCGCTCAAAAACGCCCCCCTGACGGGCACGCAACGGGAAAATATGCCCGGGGCGCCCCAAGTCTTCCGGACGGGTCGCCGGATCGGCCAAAGCCCGCAAAGTAGCAGCCCGGTCGTGGGCTGATACGCCGGTGGTACATCCCCTTCCGAGCAGATCGACCGATACGGTAAACGGCGTGCCGAGCACCGAGGTATTCTCCTGCACCATCATCGGCAGCGCCAGGCGGTCGCAAACCTCGGGAGCCAAGGGCGCGCAAAGCACCCCACGGCCGCGCGAAAGCATGAAATTGACCGTATCCTGGGTCATGCTCTGGGCGGCGCACACAAAATCGCCTTCGTTTTCCCGGTCGGCGTCGTCCGCTACGATGACGATGCGCCCGGCTTTGAAATCCTCCAGAGCGTCTTCTATCTTACTGAATATCCGTTTGGTTTCCTCCATTTTTCTCCTTTGGTTTGTTCAAACGTATTTTTTGCTTGTATTTCTGCGGCACCTTCGCCCACAGGCGGTCGAAAAGATTGAGCAGCGGGTCGAGATTGACGATCACTTTGTCCTTGGTCGCGCGATACGTCAGCCATATCCCGAACGGCAACAGGATCCACGTGGGCAGCCACCGCGCCGATACCACATCCAGCGAACCTTCCTTGCCCATGCGCTCGGCGGACATAAAGAGGATGTTGTACAGCACGAAGATCGATATGGCCACCACCACCGGAAGACCGATGCCGCCTTTACGGATCAAAGCCCCGAGAGGCGCCCCGACGAAAAACAGCACGATCACCAGAAAAGCCAAAGCGTATTTGCGCTGGATCTCCAAGCCGTAGTTGTTGACCTCCTCCGACTGATGGCGCAAGGCACGTACCTTCGTCTCGGTAAGCGACTCGGTGGCCTGGCGCACCTTGTCGACCGCCGAGCGGTAAACTTCGACCATTTTGTAGCGGGGATTGTCCTGAAGATAACTCAACACCTCCCGGAGGGTATCGGTCTTTACCGACTCCGTTTCGGCATAAGCGGTCATGATGCTGTCCGAAGGGAGGGTCATGAGAAAATTTCGCAACTCGAAATCCCGGGCCGAATTGCGGATAAACTCCGTATAACTGCCCTTGAGCGAATCCAAGGCTACGTTCAACTGTTCGATGTCGAGCATCGTATAGCGGTCTTTCTCGTCTTTTCCCTGCCGGATATCGTCCATGGTAAACGAAGAGATGTCGATCGGGAAAACCTGCTTGACAAACGTGGACTTGTTGCCTGCCTGACGCGCACGGCGCACGAAACGCGCTTCGACATCGTCGTCGTACATCTGGCCGTTGTACAGGGTGAGGAGCATGTAGCGCTTGTCGGGCGTGGTGGTGATCGACCCGCTCTCGGCGCGGATGATGGTGGTGGCTCCCATCCGGTTGCGCAGGTCGTGGATCAGCACATCGCGGATGCTGTCGCGCTGGGGGTCCTCGGTGGGGGCCTTTTCCATCACCCGGATCGAAAAGTCCGACAGGGTAACGAACACCCCCGGCTCGATGCTCAAGGCCGGTTTTTTGTTGATGATGTTGAGCATCATGTTTTCGTACTTGAAATTGGCGTACGGGATCACTTTGTTGGAAAACACAAAAGCGCCGATGGCCACGAAACCCATCAGGATGATGAGCGAACGCATGATGCGCGAAAGCGGGATGCCGGAAGCCTTGAACGCGGTCAATTCGCTGTTTTCGGACAGATTGCCGAAGGTCATGATCGAGGCCAGCAGGATAGACACCGGCAGCGACATGGGCACCATCACGGCCGAGAGGTACATCATCATCTCGGCGATGGGCAGAAAACCGATCCCCTTGCCGATGATATCGTCCGCATAGAGCCACAGCACCTGCAACACGAAGACCAGCAGCACCACGAAAAATGCTGCGAAGAACGGCAACAGGAAAGACTTGAGGACGTATCGGTCGAGGATCTTCATGAGGCGAGATTACGGCCGGGCTATGTAGTACCCGTTCTGTTCGTATTTCTTTGCATCGAAACGGTAGAGGGAGTCGGCCGCCCCTTCCCCGCGCACGATCGAGACGATGTCCAACACGGTATGCGAACCGTCCCGCGCCACGTCCTCCACCCGCACCGGCATCCCGGTGGCGGTGTCGATGCCTACCAGCACGTACTGCGAAGGGTTGTCCTGTTCGCGGGGCATCAGCCGGAGATACTGCACCGTTCCTTCCCGGCGGTCGGTTCGCGGGGTGAACGTATCGGCAAAGCGCCTCAAGATGGCCTGCACCGATCCCAAGGCCGAGGCTTCCGGATCGGAAACGCTGCGCACGGTTACTTCCTGCTCGGCATCCATCACCGTGTAGGTGTACTGCCCGTCGCTGAACAAGGTAAACTCGTCGGTCTCCACCCGGTAACGGTCGCCCCGGGCGTACATCGTCCCCGGCTGGGGAGAAGCTTGCGGATAGGTGTACACGAAGTCGGCCCGATAGTCGGCCATCGATTCCAGCACGGACACCGTGCGGTCGAGCAGACGCTGCGCGTACGAATTGTCCTGCGCTGAGACTTGACTACCTGCGGCACCGAGCAGCAAGAGAAAAATATAGGCTATGTTATTTTTCATCCTTTTCATGGGCAATGCGTTAAAACGGCATGTCTTCTTTTCCTTCCTCCGGCACCGGTCCGTCGCCGTAGAGAATCCGGTTGAGCGAAGCCTCGTCCTGCACCAGGACCTCGCGCGCCTTCGAGCCGTTGAACGGACCGATGATCCCCGCGGCTTCCAACTGATCGACGATCCGCCCCGCCCGGTTGAACCCGATGGACATCTTGCGCTGGATCACCGAAGCCGACCCTTGCTGGAGCGCAACGACGATGCGCGCCGCCTCCTCGAACTTCGGGTCGCGTTCCATCGGATCGCCCGAAGCTCCGCCCGAGCCTCCTTCGCCGTCCCGTTCACCGGAATACTCGGGCAGCAGGAACGCATCGGGATAGCCTTTCTGCGCCCCGATAAAATCGCAAATCTCCTCGACCTCCGGCGTATCGATAAAGGCGCACTGCACGCGGGTCATTTCATTGCCGGCCGAGAACAGCATGTCGCCCTTCCCGATGAGCTGCTCGGCGCCCGAGGCATCGAGGATAGTGCGGGAATCTATCTTGGAGGTAACCCGGAAAGCGATCCGCGCCGGGAAGTTGGCTTTGATCAGTCCCGTGATGACATTGACCGAAGGACGCTGGGTGGCAATGATCAAGTGGATGCCGACGGCCCGGGCCAACTGCGCCAAACGCGCAATGGGGGTTTCCACTTCCTTGCCGGCGGTCATGATCAGGTCGGCGAACTCGTCCACCACCAGGACGATGTACGGGAGGTAGCGGTGCCCCTTCTCGGGGTTCAGGCGCCGGGCGACGAACTTGGCATTGTACTCCTTGATGTTGCGCACGTACGCATCCTTGAGCAAGTCGTACCGCTGGTCCATCTCCATGCACAGGGAATTGAGCGTATAGATGACTTTGGTCGTATCGGTGATGATGGCCTCCTGCGAGTCGGGCAACTTGGCCAGATAGTGCCGTTCGATCTTGTTGTAGAGGGTCAGTTCCACCTTTTTGGGGTCCACCAGCACGAACTTGACCTGCGAGGGGTGCTTCTTGTAGAGCAGCGAAGCGATCACGGCGTTGAGGCCCACCGACTTTCCCTGTCCGGTAGCTCCGGCCATGAGCAGATGCGGCATCTTGGTCAGGTCGAAAACCACCGTTTCGTTGGAAATGTTCTTGCCGATGGCGACCGGCAATTCCATCTGGGCGGTCTGGAACTTGAGCGAAGAGACCACCGAATTCATCGACACCAGCGAAGGCTCTTTGTTGGGCACCTCGATGCCGATGGTCCCTTTTCCGGGGATGGGGGCGATGATGCGGATCCCCAGGGCCGAGAGCGAGAGGGCGATGTCGTCTTCGAGGTTCTTGATCTTCGAGACCTTCACCCCGGGAGCGGGGATGATCTCGTACAGGGTAACGGTGGGCCCGATGGTGGAATGGATGTGCGCGATGTCGATGTTGTAGTTCTTGAGCGTCTCGACGATCCGCCGGCGGTTGGCGATCACTTCTTCCTTGTCGACATTGATCCCTTCGTTGTCGAACTTGCGCAGGAGCTTGATCGGAGGAAATTCGTATCCGGGCAGATCGAGCGTGGGGTCGTATTCGCCGAACTGCTCCACCACGCGGCGAGCCGCATCGTCGTCCAGTTCGCTCTCCTGGGAAGCTACCGTCATGGTGTATTCCACACCGTCTTCCTGTTCGTGCAGGGTTTCCCCTTCCCCGGGGAGACCTTCCGAAGGTGCATCGGGACAGCGGTCCTCGACGGCATAGTGCTCCTCTTCGGGGTTTTCTTCCTCCGCCGGAACCTCTTCCGGTTCTTCATTTTCCTCCTGCTGTTCTTCTACCGCATAGGTTTCAGCCTCCTCTTGAGCAGGAGAAGAAGGCTCCTGAGGCTGCGCCAACTGAGCGATCTGCCGGTCCTGCGCTTCTTTTTCCTCCTGCAGGCGGGCGGCTTCCTCCCGGCGGGCTTGCTGCTCGGCCAGGCGTTGTTCCCGCACCTGGTTGAGCTTTTCCGAGGTAATGCCGTAGTGCAGGATGGCCCACACGATGGGCAGCAGCGCCAGCAGAATGGGAAGTCCCCAGCCGATATAGCCCCGCAACAGGTCGTTGAGGCGGTATCCCCAGGCTCCGGAGTAATCGGACGAGATATACGCCAGCACCACCGACAGCCAGAGACCCCACCCGATCATCTTGGCACAGAACAGGGCGATGCGCGAGAAAGGTTTGTCCAAGGCTACTACAGCGGCGATGGCAAAACCTACGGCGAGGAGGAAAAAGGTGGAGATGCCCATGCGGTCCATCAGGGCATAGCTGATGTAGTAACCGGCCTTGCCCAGCAGATTGGCATAGCGTTCCCCGGCCTGGACGCTCTGGTCGCCCGCGCCGGTAAACAGGTAGGAGATGCACGCCAGGGCGATCATCACCAGCACGAGGGCGGCGACCACGGCGGCAATCACGCGCGCGGTCTTCCCGTCCTGCGGGCGGGAAGACCGCGCGCGCGAGGATTTTTTCGTATCGGATGTCGTTTTCTTTTTCTTTCTGACCATAAGAGAGCGGCCGAAACCCCGGTCGGGAGGAGGTGTTTTTTTCCTCCGCAGGGCGTTTTCATGCCATTATGTGTGCGCGAAGTTACGCAAAAGTGATTAAATTTGCATCTTCGAGCCGAAAGATTAATTTTCACACCGACATAACACAAAAAGCCATAAAAAACATGGACATACCTTCGAAGTACGACCCGAAAGACCTGGAGGACAAATGGTACGATTACTGGATGCAAGGCGGTTACTTCCACTCGGAAGTCGACCCTTCACGCAAACCCTACACCATCGTCATTCCCCCGCCGAACGTCACCGGGGTGCTTCACATGGGGCACATGATGAACAACACCATCCAGGACCTTCTGGTGCGCCGCGCCCGGATGAAAGGTTACAATGCCTGCTGGGTGCCGGGCATGGACCACGCCTCGATCGCTACGGAAGCCAAGGTGGTGGCCCGCCTGAAGGAACAGGGGATCAAGAAAACCGACCTCACGCGCGAGCAATTCCTGGAGCACGCCTGGAACTGGACCCACGAGCACGGGGGCATCATCCTCCAACAGCTCAAGAAACTGGGCGCCTCCTGCGACTGGGACCGCACCAAGTTCACCATGGACGAGGACTTGTCCCGCGCCGTTACGCACGTATTCGTCGACCTGTACGACAAGGGGCTCATCTACCGCGGATACCGCATGGTCAACTGGGACCCGGAAGCCCTCACCACCGTCTCGGACGAAGAAGTGGTCTATGTCGAACAACAAGGCAAACTGTACTACCTGCGTTACTACGTGGAAGGCACCGATGACTATGTCGTAGTGGCCACCACCCGTCCCGAAACCATCTTCGGCGATACGGCCATGTGCATCAACCCGAACGACCCGCGCTACCGGCACCTTCGCGGCAAACGCGTCATCGTGCCCATCGCCGGACGCAGCATCCCGGTGATCGAAGACGAATACGTGGACATCGAATTCGGTACCGGCTGTCTGAAGGTAACCCCGGCACACGACGTCAACGACAAGATGCTGGGCGACAAATACGGCCTGGAGGTCATCGACATCTTCAACGACGACGCCACCCTCAACCAATACGGACTGCACTACCAGGGCATGGACCGTTTCGCGGTGCGCAAGGCCATCGAAAAGGAACTGGCCGAAAAGGGTCTGTTGGAAAAAGTGGAAGCCTACACCAACAAGGTAGGCACCTCCGAACGCACCAAAGCGGTGATCGAGCCGAAAGTCTCCCTGCAATGGTTCCTCAAGATGGAACACCTGGCCAAACCCGCCCTGGAAGCCGTCATGAGCGACCAGATCCGCTTCGTCCCCGAAAAGTTCAAGAACACCTACCGCTACTGGATGGAAAACGTCCACGACTGGAGCATCTCGCGCCAACTGTGGTGGGGACACCGCATCCCGGCCTATTATTACGGAACGGGAGCCAATGACTTCGTGGTGGCCGAAACCCTCGACCAGGCTGTGGAGAAAGCCCGCCAAAAGACCGGCAACCCCGCCCTGCAAGCCGCAGACCTGACCCAGGACCCCGATGCGCTCGATACATGGTTTTCCTCGTGGCTGTGGCCGATGTCCGTCTTCGACGGCGTCCTGCATCCGGATAACCCCGAGATCCAATACTACTACCCGACCAACGACCTGGTTACCGCCCCGGACATCATTTTCTTCTGGGTAGCGCGCATGATCATGGCCGGATACGAATACCGGGGCGAGAAACCTTTCCGCCACGTGTACTTTACCGGCACGGTGCGCGACAAGCTGGGCCGCAAGATGTCCAAATCGCTGGGCAACTCGCCCGACCCCATCGAACTGATGAAGCAATACGGGGCGGATTCCGTCCGGCTCGGGATGCTGCTCACCGCACCGGCGGGCAACGATTTCCCGTTCGACACCGACCTGTGCAAACAGGGCGCCGGGTTCTGCAACAAGATATGGAACGCATTCCGTCTGGTACAGGGATGGCAGCAGGACGAAACGGCCGCCGAAACCCCGGCCGCACAGGCTGCCGAACTGTGGTTTGAAAACCGCCTGAACGCCGCCGTAGCCGAGATCGACGCCCTGTACGACGAATTCCGCCTCTCGGAAGCGCTGATGGCTACCTACAAACTCATTTGGGACGATTTCTGCTCGTGGTACCTCGAAGCCGTCAAACCGCCTTACGGGCAGCCCGTGGCAGCCGCCACCTACCGCCGGGTGATCGCCCACTTCGAGGCCTTGCTCAAGCTGATCCACCCCATCATGCCTTTCATCTCGGAAGAGTTGTGGCAGGCCATCACCCCCCGCACGAAAGAACAGGCGCTGATCGTCGCCCCTTGGCCCGAGGCCGGGCCGGTGGATCGGGATGTACTCGACCGTTTCGACTATACCGCCGAACTGATCGCCTCGGTACGCGCCGTACGCCAGGAAAAAGGCATCTCGCCCAAAGACCCGCTGCAGGTGCTCACGCAGGATAAAAGCCCGCTGATCATCGACACCCTGGTCGAAAAACTGGCTGGAGTGGCTTCGATCGGCCTTGCGGAGGAAAAGCCCGCCGGAGCCGTTTCGTTCCTGGTACGCACGCAGGAATACTTCATCCCGCTGGGCGATCGCATCGACCGGGAAGCGGAACGGGAAAAACTGGAAAAGGAACTCCAGTACACCGAAGGCTTCCTGGCGAGTGTCCGTAAAAAATTGTCCAACGAACGCTTCGTCCATTCCGCCCCGGCTGCCGTGGTGGAAATGGAACGCAAGAAGGAAGCCGATGCGCTGTCCAAGATCGAAACGATCCGACAAGCCCTCCAGGCTCTTTCCTGAACGCCAAGACACGAAAAAGACAAAAAAAAGGTACGGTTATCGAAAGAATAACCGTACCTTTGTGTATTAGATCGTGCGCTCACAACGCGTTACGCTTTGCAAAAGCATCCCGTTTTCTCCGGGGACAAAAGAGAAAAAAACGAACACGATGCGCGCACCGGAAAGCGTTAAATCAGTCGAAACAAGATGGCCAAACTGTATCTGGTCCCCACTCCGGTGGGCAACATGGGCGATATGTCCCCCCGCGCGATAGCAACCCTGCGGGAGGCCGATCTTGTTTTGGCCGAGGATACCCGGACTTCGGGCAAACTGATGCACCACTTCGGCATCGATACGCCCATGCAGTCCCACCACATGTTCAACGAACACCGCACGGCAGAAGCCTTCGTCGAAAGGATCCAGGCGGGGCAAAACATCGCCCTGATCACCGACGCCGGCACCCCGGGTATTTCCGACCCGGGATTTCTCATCGCCCGGCAAGCCATCCGTCAAGGAGTGGAAGTCGAGTGTCTGCCCGGCCCTACGGCCTTCGTCCCGGCACTGGTAGCCAGCGGGCTGCCTTGCGAACGTTTTGTGTTCGAGGGCTTTTTGCCGGTGAAAAAAGGCCGCGCCACCCGCTTGGAAGAGCTCAAGGACGAGGTGCGCACGATGGTGTTCTACGAGGCTCCCCACAAATTGCTGCGCACCTTGGAAGACCTCGCCGGGGCATTCGGCCCACAGCGGGAAGTGTGCGTGAGCCGCGAGATCAGCAAACTGTACGAGGAACACTTCCGGGGGACCCTGGAACAGGCGCTGGCGCATTTCTCCCAGCGGGGGCCCAAAGGCGAATTCGTACTGGTGGTTCGGGGCGCCGACCTTTCGAAAGAGGAAAAAAGAAAAAAAATAAATAAAAAAAATGGACAAAAGGTGGCGTCTGAAACCTCAACCATCGGACGAACAAACGGCAGCCCTGGCTGCGAGTCTGAAGGTGGAGAGGGTTTTGGCGAGGCTGCTGGTGCAAAGAGGAATCGAGACCTATGAACAGGCCAAGAATTTTTTCCACCCGGATCTGAACGATTTGCACGATCCATTCCTGATGAAGGACATGGACAAGGCGGTCTCGCGCATCCAGCATGCGCTGGACAATCGCGAGGGAATCCTCGTATACGGAGACTACGACGTGGACGGCACAACAGCCGTGTCGATGGTCTATTCTTTTTTCAAACGTTTCTACCCCAAGGTACGCACGTACATCCCCGACCGCAACAACGAAGGGTACGGTGTCTCTTTCCAAGGCATCGACTATGCCCGGGAAAACGGCTGCCGGCTGATCATCGCCCTGGACTGCGGCATCAAAGCGGACAAGGAGATCGAATACGCCCGTGAGAAGGGGATCGACATCATCATCTGCGACCACCACCGCCCTTCGGACACCCTGCCGGCCGCCACAGCGGTCCTCGACCCCAAGCGCCCGGACTGCCCCTACCCGTTCAAGGAGCTGAGCGGATGCGGCGTGGGTGTAAAACTGATCCAAGCGGTGTGCAAGAGCAAGGGCTGGAACGACAAGGCGGTGATCAACTCCTACCTGGACCTGGTGGCGGTGAGCATCGGCGCGGACATCGTCCCCATCGTCGATGAAAACCGCATCCTGGCTTACTTCGGGCTCAAAAAGCTGAATTCCAACCCCTGTCCGGGCATCAAGGCATTCAACATCTTCTCCAAAAAGCGGGTGTTCAACATCTCGGACGTAATCTTCGTCATCGCTCCGCGCATCAACGCCGCCGGCCGCATCAACCGGGGCATCCATGCGGTGGAACTGCTCACCGCCCGCAACGAAGTGGTGGCCAAGGAGATCGCTATCGAGATCGATACGCTCAACGCCGAACGCAAGGAGCTCGATGCCGCTACGACCGAAGAAGCCCTGCGGATGCTGGAAGGGAAAAAACTGGACGATGACTTTTGCATCGTCATTTACAACCCCTCGTGGCACAAGGGAGTGATCGGTATCGTCGCCTCCCGCCTGGTGGAGCATTTCTACCGCCCGGTGATGGTATTCACCAAGACTGGCGAGGGACAGATCTCCGCTTCGGCCCGCTCGATGCACGGATTCGACATCTACAACGCCATCGAACGCTGTCAGGACATCACCGAACAATTCGGCGGACACAAATACGCTGCGGGGCTGACCTTGAAGGAAGAAAACTTCGAGGTGTTCAAGAAACGCATCAACGACATCGCCCGGGAAGCGATCCTGCCGGAAATGCGCACCCCGGTGATCGAAGTCGATACCGAAATCCGCCTTTCGGAGATCACGCCGCATTTCTTGCGAACGCTCAAGAAATTCGCCCCTTTCGGCCCGGGAAACAATTCCCCCATCTTCATGGCACGGGGGCTGAAAGACAACGGCTGGGGGAAAGCCGTGGGAAAAGGCGGGCAGCACCTCAAACTCACCTTGATGGAAGCCGACGGCGAACCGGGCGGCCGCACGTACGACGCCATCGGGTTCAACCTGGGCGGAAAGAAAGACCTGGTCGGCGACGGAAAGCGATTCAAGGCGGTTTTCTGCATCGAAGAAAACGAATACCAGGGACGCACCAGTCCGCAGATCCGCCTGAAAGACATCCAGCCGGACTCCCCGGACGATCCGCCCTTCCCCGATCCGGATCCGGAAACGATCCCGGTGGAAAGTTAACGGGCCGTCCTCCTGTGGGCGGGCAAGCGAAAGGGCCGGAGCTGAAAGCTCCGGCCCTTTCGCTTGCCCGCACCGCACCTCGATCAGAAAAGGATCACCACCGAGCCGGCGACAATGAGCAATCCGCCCACGATCGTCTTCACATCGGGCGTTTCCCGCAAGAGGAAAAAAGCCAGAAGCATGGCCATGGCCACCGACAATTTATCGACAGGAGCCACCTTCGACACGGGTCCCGACTGCAACGCTTTGAAATAAAACAACCAGGAAAGTCCCGTCGTCACACCCGAAAGCACCAAAAAAAGGATCGCCCGACGGGAAAGCTCCCGAATATGTTCCTCCCGTCCCCATAACAGGACAACCCCCCAAGCAATGAACAAAATGACGGTAGTTCGTATCGCCGTCGCCAGATTGGAATCCACTCCTTTGACCCCCATCTTGGCAAAGATCGCGGTCAAAGCCGCAAAGAAAGCCGAGAGAACAGCATAAAACTTCCACATAATCTCCTCCCCCCCCCCCAACTCTACAACAAGTCCAGGAAGCGCTCCATCCGCATCCCGCGCGAACCCTTGACCAAATAGGCCGCCGAAGCGGAAGGCCTTTCAAAAGCCGAAGCAAAGTCCTCGAAGGTACGGAAAACGGAAATCTTTCCCGAAGGGGAAACCACCCGGGAGAAATTCTCGCCCACCAAGTACACCTTTCCGAAAGGCAAATCCTCCGCCAAAGAAGCGATCCGAAGATGTTCCTCCCGGGCATACGCGCCCAGTTCGAACATATCGCCCAGTACGGCGATCTTTTCCCGAGCGCCCGTATCGGTACGGGCAAAGTTTTCGAGCGAAAGTTCCATGCTGCTCGGATTGGCATTGTAGGCATCCATCATGACGACGTCCTCTCCGCGCTCCACCCACTGCGAACGGTTGTTGTCCGGCACGTACGAAGCGATAGCCCGGGCGATGTCCTGCGGCGCAATCCCGAAGTACCGTCCCACAGCAATGGCTGCACAAGCATTGGTAAAGTTGTACTCCCCGCTCAAAGAGGTGGAAAACTCCGCGGAAGAAAAACGTCCCGTCACCCTCGGAAGCGACGAGAGCATCTCGATGGCTACGTCGGCCTGACGGCCCTGCGAAGAAAAGGTATAGCGACGGATACCCTCGCTGCGCTGCATCTGCAACGGATCGTCCGCCCGGACAAAGGCCATCCCGTCGTTTTCCCGCAGGAAATCGTACAGTTCGGACTTGGTCCGGATCACGCCTTCCACTCCGCCGAATCCCTCCAGGTGTGCGCGGCCGAAATTGGTGATGTAGCCATAATCCGGACGGGCAATGGCGCACAGATCGCGGATCTCGTGCGGATGGGAAGCCCCCATTTCCACTACGGCAAACTGGTGGCCGGGGCGCAGCGAGAGCAATGTGAGGGGAACGCCGATGTGGTTGTTCAGGTTGCCTTGCGTGGCGCATACTTCAAATCGGCAGGAAAGCACCCGGCACAAGAGCTCTTTGGTCGTGGTCTTGCCGTTGCTGCCGGTCAGACACAAAACCGGGATGCCCATCCTCATCCGGTGCAGGGTTGCGGTCTGCTGAAGGGCGGTGAGGACATCCTCCACGACGATCACCCGTTCGGAGTCCGCATAACGGCGGGAATCGTCGGTAACCACTCCGGCAGCGGCGGCCTCCAAAGCGGAGGGGACGAAATCGTTCCCGTCGAAATTTTCGCCTTTAAGGGCAAAAAAGACATCGCCCGGAGCGATCTTCCGCGTGTCGGTCGTTACCCGAAATCCGTTTTCGCAGAGGATCCGGTAGATTTGTTCGATCTTATTCATCGTTTTCCGTAGTTCGTTTTCTCGATTTTTTCCAATGTCTCCGCATACGAAAAACGCGGCGGAAACTCCGCCGCGTTTTCCGATCCTTCGACGAGGATTACATACCCATCATTTCATTTTGAAGGGCTTCGTATTTTTCAACATTGGCCTGATCGTCCAGACCGATGTAGACATTGCGCAGGATGCGTACCAGACTCAATTCGTCGGGAAGGACTTTGCGAGCCCCTTCGAGCAAATCGGCTACGCTCTGGTACAACGCCTTTTTCTGCGCTACGAGATCATCGTACTGTTTCTTCTGCTCGGCATTGAGATACAGAGGCAACTTGTCGATCTCCTCATTGATCCGCTGTTCGTCATCCAACATGGTGGAAGCCAAGTTGACATAAGCATTGACATACTTGGGATCGGCCTCGATGGCTTTCTTGTAATACTCGATGGATTTTTCCCTTTCTCCCTTTTCTCCATAAACAAAACCGATGTTGTAGAAGATTTCAGCATCGCCTTCAAACACCTTTTCGGCATTGAGCAGATTTTCCAGGAACTTGTCCATATCCCCCTTCTGATACTGGATCTGTCCTTCGAGCAGGAAAATATCCTTGTCGGTCGGATACTTTTCCAGAGCTTTGTGGCAATACTCAAGAGCCTGATCGTATTCCTCGTCCTGATAGCACAGTTGGATGAGCAGGAGGTAAATTCCGGGTTGTTTATTCGGCTCGACCCGAACCTCGGGATCGGATGCGAGTTTGAGTTTTACCTGCATGTCCATGTCCTCTTTCGAGTTGTAGACACGACGCTCGCCGGTCAGAGCATCGGTAGCCTCGTAAATGGTCTCGATGCCGGTGTAATCCATGTCGATGAGCCGTTTGTAAAGTTCCTTGACTCCTGCAAAATCCCTGGCCTGGAGCAAAGAGATGGCCGCATTGTTCAGCAGGGCGGTATCGGCCTTGGGCGCAAATACTTTCTGTGCCTGGTAGGTCAATTCGAACAATTCGGCAGCCTTTTTGAAGTCGCGTGAATTGAACGCATTGACACTCTGCTGGTAGTATCCGTTGCCGAATTCACCCACCGTGGTCTGCATCAGCGGCGTATAAGTCGCCGTTCGGTTGGTCACTTTCGGCTTGCTGTACTTGCCGGAAGCGATGGCGTCGTCCAATTCCTTCTGGCTGTCGAAATATACCGTCTTTTTGGTCGCATTGTCGCGAGCCGCAAAGTTCTGGCCTTTTTCATACTCGGCCAGGGCGTTGAGTTCCTCGAGCGCTTGATCGATCATTTCCCGGTTGTCGCCGGCAAGCTGAAGTTTGGAAAGACCCACCAGATACATCGCTTTGGCGACCATGTCGGGCTTGGAGGTCTCATCCAACATCTGCTGGCCTTTCTGAGCCTGGGTGAGGGCGGTTTGGTAATCTCCCTTGTCGAACGCTTTCTGGGCTGCGTCCAGTTCGGTTTTCTGGGCATAGGCCGATGCGACCAGGCACATCAAAGCCGAAGTA
>DVLY01000091.1 GCA_018715295.1 Candidatus Merdimorpha stercoravium
GAGAAACCATATGACCGGTGCGGACAAAGCCCCCCTACGCTTGCCCGCAGCCGCACGATTCTTCAAAATAAAATCCCCCTTAAAAATCGAACTTCAACTGCCGCACATAGCACACCGGAGCATCCGGCAGAGAATTCGACACGCTCAAGCCCAGCAGACGCACCGGCCTATCGCCCAACTCCTCCCGAGCCTGTGCCAACAACCGCTTGGCCAGCGGGAGAATATCGCCTTTCGTTTCAAAAGCCTCCCCACGGGTAACGCTTCGGGTGTGCTGGGAAAAATCAGCAAACTTGATCTTGAAAGTCAACGTCGAGCCCCGAAATCCGCTGCGGGCGATCCTCCCTTCGAGGTCGAGCACCACGTGGTACAACTCGATGAGTAGTGCAGCGGGCGTATCGACATCCTGCTCCAAGGTATGCTCGCACCCCACCGACTTGCGGATGCGCGCCGGCTGGACAGGGCGCAGGTCCACCCCGCGGGCAAAGTCGTAATACACCCCGCCCTGCTTGCCGAAATTGCGCAGGAGAAAGTCGCGGCTGCATTCCCGCAAATCCTTCCCCGTACGGATACCCAACGCGTGCATTCGCCGGGCTGTTACTCGCCCTACGCCCCAAAAATCCTCCACAGGCAACCGATCGATGAACCATTGCGCGCGGTCGGGATGAATGGTGCACAGACCGTCGGGCTTGCGGTAGTCGGAGGCTACCTTGGCCAGAAATTTGTTGTACGACACCCCGGCCGAGGCCACCAGGGACAATTCCTCCCGGATACGGGACTTGATCTGCCGGGCAATCTCCACCGCCAGTTCGATCCCGGGTTTGTTCTGCGTTACATCCAGGAAGGCTTCGTCGAGCGAAAGAGGCTCCACCACGTCGGTGTACTGATGAAAAATAGAACGGATCTGTAGGGAGACCTCCTTGTACACCTCCATCCGCGGGGGTACAAAAACGAGCGAGGAGCACAATTCGCGTGCCCGCATGCACGACATGGCCGAACGCACCCCGTACCGCCGCGCGGCATAACTGGCGGCGCAGACCACCCCGCGGGGCTGTCCGCTGCCCACCGCGATGGGCAGACCGCGCAACTGGGGATGATCCCGCTGCTCGACCGAGGCGTAGAAGGCATCCATGTCGATGTGGATGATCTTGCGAAGCGGTTCCATAAACTCTCCTCCGATGTAGCAAAGATAGCAAAAGCCGGGCGAGCGCCTGCCCCCCCTTCTCCATGTCGAATGTCCGTAAAAAAACGTTCGCGCCGTTTTTTCAAAAAACGGCGCGAACGAAAACGCTCGGAAAGCGACCCGTAGGGATCAGTCTTTTTCGCAGAGCAGTTTGTAACCTTTACCCCGGACATTGGCCAGTTGCACATTGGGGTCCTGTCCCAGATATTTGCGCAACTTGGTGATGAATACGTCCATCGAACGGGCGTTAAAGAAGTCGTCGTACCCCCAGAGTTTCTTGAGGATAAACGATCTTTCGACCAACTCGCCCATATTTTCGCAGAAGATCAGCAAAAGCTCGGCTTCCCGGGTGGTGAGTTTGCGGCTCTCCCCTTCGAAGGTCAGCGTACGCTTGCGGAAATCGAAAACATAAGCGCCGATCTTGAATTCTGTTTGCATGTTCATGGTTCTTTCCTTATTTGGTTATTGATCATTTCACAACACTTTGTTTCTCCATGTCGAGAGGGAGAAATTCCGGTTACAAAGTTAATTCTATTTAATAGAGGAAATAAAAAAAATAGTCATAATTTTTCGGGGGACAGGCTGTTGCTTCTGTTAATTTTTTCATAAACAGCTCTTCCCCCCTCCAGGAAAAAGTCTCTCCCGTCCGACAAACCGAAGGATTTTCCCTATCTTCGCACTCGAAAAACAGACCAAAAACACACACGGACACACATCCTCGCATACGCCTATGAAATTGCCCGCCCTTTCCCAAAAAAACATCAACATACTGGCCGGATGGCTGATGTTCGCCATCGGTTCGCTGGTATACATCCTCACCACCGAGCCCACCGCTCCGCTGTGGGACTGCCCGGAATACACGGCTACGGCCGTTAAACTGGAAGTAGGGCACCCCCCGGGCGCACCGCTGTTCCAAATGATGGGCGCAGTGATCTCCAATATGTTCGACGTAGACCCGACCCGTATCGCCTTCATGATGAACGTATTTGCCTGTCTTGCGGGCGGAGTGGCCATCATGCTGCTCCTGTGGGTGATCACCTATTTCGGAAAACGCATCGTCGGGAAAAACTGGGGCGAGCTTTCCACTCCGACTTTTGCAGCGGTGATCGGCAGCGGCGTAGTAGGCTCGGCGGCGATCCTGTTTTCCGATACGTTCTGGTTCAACGCCACCGAAAGCGAAGTTTACTCCCTGGCCAACACGTTCACGGTGCTGGTCTTCTACTGTGCCATCCGCTGGGCGGACGGCTTCGGACGGCCGCGCAACAACAAGTGGCTGATCCTGATCGCCCTGCTGGTCGGACTGGCACCGGGCGTACACTTCATGGGAATGCTGGGCGTGCCGGCCGTGGTGATGATCTACTATTTCAAAACAGCGGAAAAGAAGATCACCGCCAAGCGGTTTATCCTGGCCAACCTCGTGGCGGCGGCCATCCTGGTGCTCATCTTCGGGGCGATCTTCCCGTTCCTGATCAATTCGTTCGGGGCGGCCGATATTTTCATGGTCAACACCCTGGGAGCACCGTTCCACACGGGGACCATCCTGTGGGCGGTACTGCTGACAGGGGTCTGCGTATTTCTGCTTTGGTGGAGCCGCAAGGAAGGCTGGATCGCCGTCAATACGACCGTTCTGGCGCTGATGTTCATCGTCATCGGATTTTCCTGCTACCTGATGATCCCTATCCGCTCGAATGCCAATACGCCGATCAACGAAAACAATCCTTCGACTTCGGCCGGGCTGGATTACTACTTCTCCCGCGAGCAATACGGTTCCTCCCCCATCCTTTACGGTCCGTCCTACAACGCACGCCCCGACATGTCCGACCCGTACATCATCGGCGATCCGATCTATGAACCGGACAACGAAACAGGCCGGTACGAAGTGGTGGACCATGGGCTGTCGATCCGTTATCTGCCTCAGTACATGAACGTGTTCCCCCGCGTATCGAACGACCGACCGGACTATGCCAAAAACTATCAGGCGCTCACCGGGCTGAAGGAAGGCGAAATCCCCTCGTTTGGCGACAACCTGTACTTCTTCCTGACCTATCAGCTGGGGTACATGAACATGCGGTACTTCCTGTGGAACTTCGCCGGCCGCCAGAACGACTATCAGGGCAACGGCGAACCCCACAAAGGCAACTGGATCTCCGGCATCGCTCCGCTCGACGCCATGCGCCTGGGGCCGCAAGACGCGCAGGCGGACTACATGAAGGACAACAAGGCGCTGAACAAGTACTATTTCCTCCCGCTCCTCCTGGGGCTCATCGGGCTGTACTTCCACTTCAAGCGCAAAGACCAGGATGCCTACGCCACCTTCTTGTTTTTCCTGATCACCGGCGTGGGCATCACCCTGTACACGAACAACCCTCCGTACGAACCTCGTGAACGGGATTACGCCTTGGTCACCTCGTTCTGGACCTTCGGCGTGTGGATCGGCCTGGGCGTGCTGGCGTTGTACACGTGGCTGAAGAAATACGTCGCCCAGCGCCAGAAACTGGCCTTGAGCTTAGGCATCAGCGCG
>DVLY01000092.1 GCA_018715295.1 Candidatus Merdimorpha stercoravium
GGCGGGGCCGAATGGCCCCGCCCCGCTCGCTTGCCCGCACGCCTTTTCCCGATCAATCCTTCTGGTACTCGATACGGCTGTGGTAGATTTCGAGCAGTTTTTCGGTCAGGATCTCCTTCAGGCGGTTGATCTGGCGATAGGAGATTTCGGCTTCGTCGAACTGCCCGTCCTGACGCTGACGCTCCACCACCGAAGCGATCAGATCGCGCAAAGACTGTTCGGAGATATGCTTCAAACTGCGCGAAGCCGCCTCGACCGAATCGCAAATCATCAGGATGGACTCCTCCTTGGACACCGGTTTCCCGTATGTGTACCGGAAATCCTCCTGCGAGACATTTTCCGCTCCGTACATCTCGACGGCCTTTTTCCAGAAATAGTACACCAGCGAACGGCCATGGTGGGTCGAGATGAACTTCATAACGATCGAAGGCAAGCCGTACTTGCGCGCCAACTCCAACCCGTCGCTCACATGGCGGCGGATGATGTCTGCGCTCTCCCTCGGATCCAACGCATCGTGGGGGTTGTAGTGCGCCCCTTGGTTTTCGATAAAGTAGCCCGGGTTCTTCAGTTTTCCCACATCGTGGTACAAAGCTCCCACGCGCACCAGGAGCGCATTTCCGGCCATCTCCCGCGCCGCTTGCTCGGCGATGTTGGCCACCGCCAGACTATGCTGGAACGTACCCGGGGCTTTTTCCGACAACAGGCGCAGCAGCGGCGAATTGGTATCGGTAAGCTCCAGCAGAGAAATATCGGACACCAGTCCGAACACTTTTTCGTAGATGTAGATCACCGGCTGGGCAAACAACATCAGTACGCCCGAAATGAGCAAATATCCCGAGATGGAAAGCATCTCTCCCGTGAAGGACGGGTTCTGGATCAGCATCACCCCGACCGCGATCAGGATGGAAATCCCCGTGATGCGCGCTACGCTGACAAAAAGCCGGCTGCGGTGGTAGATCACATTGGAGGTAAATGAACAGGCCACCCCGGTGATAAGCCCGATGAACAGGTACATGTACATGTTCGGGGCCATGAACGAGCAGAGGTACACGGTGAAAATGTGTTCCATAAAGGCGATCCGCGCATTGAAGAACGAGCGCAGCACGATGGTCTGCAAACAGATGGGGACGATGTAGATCATCGCCGGGGAAAAACGCGTTACGATGTAGCACAAACCGAAGGAAACGAACATCGTGGAGAGCAGCAGCAAGAGCGGTTTGCGGTGGAAGTACTTTCCCTGCTTGAACTTCCGGAGCACTCCGTAAAACGAAAGGAAGACGGAAAATACCACCACGACATATCCCAATGCCGTCCCCCAAAAACCATCCCTGTCCCCTTGCGCGTTGTAGACCTTCCGCAGGGACTCCAGGACATTGTACGTGTAGTCCGATACCGGTTCGTCCTGGCTGATGATCAGTTTCCCGCGCGCCACGAAACCATAATTGGGAGAGATCTCGTCGAGGCTCTCCGAGAGGGCAGTCTCGGTCAGGTCGATGTCGTAGCTGATGTTGGGGGTGAGCACCGCCTCGAAAAGCGCCACCATCCGCTCGGTATCCTCCGCGGAGACCCCCGCCGCCCGAAGGCGTTCTCCGGCGTATTCCAAGGCCGAATCCGGGGTGTATAGTTCGGAAAAGATCACCTCCTCCTCCCGGTTGTCCTGCAAGAGGGATACCAACTCGTTGCGGCTGCGAACGACCCCGGAAGCCGCCTGGGAGACCACCCCCCGGGTCATGATCCGTTCGAGAAGCCCCCGGCCGGTTTTCTTCAGGCGTTCGACGTTGCCCTGCGACTCGGCGAACATCGAGGAAAAATTGTCCTCGTACTTGCGCAATACGGTCGAAGAAACCGTATCCGAATACACGAAATAATGCCGGCTGGACGAGCGGATCTGTTCCCGTTCGGTGCGGAGCTGCTCGTCGGTTTTGGACAGCACAAAGTCGAAAGGAGCCGTCAGGTCGTCGTACTGCCAGGCCTGTCCCCGGCTGTAATCGTACTTGAAGCTGTGGTTTTTGGGGATGACCAACACCACCGCAAGAGCCGTAGCCAAAAACAGGGACAACTTGAACAAACGACTTCCATGAGCGCTCAAAAAAGCCTTGAGTGCCGCCCACAAACCTCCACTGCGGCTGCGAATCTCCTCCATACCGTTGGTATCTTTTTTGTTCGAATGACAAAAATACGGAAAGCCGAGCGCAGCGGCAAGGGGGAAAACGAAGTTTTCACCCCGGGACGATGCCGAGGCGCCTCCTGTTTTATGGAAAAACAGGGAAAGCCGAGCGCAGCGGCCGTGGGGGAAAACGAAGTTTTTCCCCGAGGGGTTGCCGAACAGTTTCCCGTCCTTGCCTAAATGCGTCGAAGCGCAAAAGCAAGTGTAAAATCCGGATGATACCCTGTTTTTTTGTTTTTTTTATTAAATTGCGCCCTCAAAACCTGAAAAACATCCCGAAAAACACCACAAAGAACACATGGAAAAACGGCACGCAGTCATCGTAGCGGCAGCACGCACCCCCATCGGCAGTTTTCGCGGCGGCTTGAAAGACATTCCGGCCACCCAGCTGGGCGCCATCGCCATCGAAGGCGCGATCGGACGCTGCCCGTCCATAAAAAAAGACGAAATCGACGAAGTTTACATGGGCTGCGTCCTCCAGGCCGGTCTGGGACAATCCCCGGCCAAACAAGCCGCCCTGCAAGCCGGCATCTCGGACCGCGTTCCCGCCACCACGGTCAACAAAGTCTGCGCCTCGGGCTTGAAAGCCGTCATGCTGGGCGCACAGAGCATCGAGATAGGCGACAACGACACCGTCATTGCCGGCGGGATGGAAAGCATGTCCCGGGTACCGCACTACCTGCCTTCGGGACGCGACGGACAAAAGTTCGGCCACGTTACCCTGGTGGACGGCATGTTGTACGACGGGCTGACCGATGCCTTTTCCAACGAACACATGGGCCTGTGCGGGGAAGCCTGCGCCGAATCCTACGGCATCACGCGGGAGGAACAGGACACCTTTGCCATCGAGAGCTACACGCGCAGCGCCAAAGCCTGGAGCAAAGGGGTGTTCGACGCCGAGATCGTCCCCGTCCAGGTAACCGACCGCAAAGGCCACACCTTCCAGATCCGCGAAGACGAAGAATACAAAAACGCCAAGTTGGACAAAATCCCGCTGCTGCGCCCCGCCTTCAAGAAAGACGGCACCATCACGGCCGCCAACGCCTCGACCATCAACGACGGAGCCGCCGCCCTGGTGCTGACCTCCGAAGAAAAAGCGCAGGCGCTCGGCCTGTCTCCCTTGGCCCGGATCGTCTCCTACGCCGATGCCGCACAAGCGCCCCGGGATTTTCCCACCTCCCCCACGCTGGCCGCCCGCCGTGCCCTGCAACGGGCCGGGCTGACGGAAAAGGACATCGACTACTGGGAGATCAACGAAGCGTTCTCCGTGGTAGGGATCGTCAATACCCGCCTGCTGGGGCTGGACAAAGACCGGGTCAATGTCTTCGGCGGAGGGGTTTCGCTGGGGCACCCCCTGGGGGCCTCCGGAGCGCGCATCCTCGTTACCCTGCTCACGGTGTTGGAGCGCAAGAACGCCCGCCTGGGCTGCGCCGCGGTATGCAACGGCGGAGGAGGCGCTTCCGCCCTGATCGTCGAACGGCTGTAAGCATCCACGGCCATCATTCCGGCCAACGAATTCTCCGGCTCACTGCCATCCAAGGGTAGCGAGCCGTTTTTTTGTTCATTTTCTTCCGTTCACAAACATCCATGACAAGAATTCCGTAACTTGGTCACGGCCATTTTTGACCTTATCATTTTTAACCTTTTTTCGAAAAATCCTTACACGTCCCAAAAAATGAAAACATCGGTTTTGTGCTTCACTCTGGGGCTGTGCGCCTGCACAGCAGGAAATGCCGACGAGCAAACATCTGCCCCGACAATCTCGGAACTACCCGCACCGACGGACACCACGCTGCCGGCTCCTTCCCGACCGGCCTGCGAAGGCTTCCAATGGGACACCCTGTCCGGTGCCAGCCTCAGGCTGTGGGCGCAGGCCAATGAAAACATCCGGCTCTTGATCGACCCTTCGCTGCCGGGGATCGTCCAAGTCCGGGACGGCGACCCTTCCCCCTGCCCGAAAGTTCAGGTTTTCGACTTGGAAAACAACCGGATCGACGACGTATTGCACTACCTCGAGAGCACTCCGCAGTGGGACAAGGAACAAACCTGTCGTTTCCAACCGATCGAGTCCGAACGCCCCGGAGTGCGCCGCTACCACCTCGTTCCTGCGGGAGAGTACGCCCGGCAGGTGGAGCGCCAGATCGAACAAGGCCCCGTCCCAAGCACGTGCAACGGCTGGGGGACAGGCAACAGCGGGGAGCGGTATTTTGAAATCCATGAAAACCGCCCCGACAAGGCTCTCTTTGTCGAGATCGGCCAAGACGCCCCGTTGTTCGACGAAAACAGCCTCACGTTTACCGCACAAGCCGATTCGTCCCTTTCGACGGACCTCCTGTACACACTCACGGGCGAAGTGCGCATCGGGCACGAAGTCCGCTCCTTCCGCCCGGACGGCAGCCCGGAGGAATTCTGGATCGTCGACAAGACCGGCACCCTCACCGCCCGATACGACCGCGCCACACGAGGACAAAAGAACGGCAAACCGGCCCGGGCGACCCTCAAGGTGGAATACAACGGGAAGTGGGACGAGGGTTTTGCCGCCGACTACTCCGGAGTGTTCCTCGTGCGGGAAGTCCTCTCGGTGGAATAATCCGCAAGTTCCGCCCGTCAAACCTCCCCAAAAAATCGGCCGCGGGTTTCTCTCGAAAGGAGAGAAACCCGCGGCCGATTTTTT
>DVLY01000093.1 GCA_018715295.1 Candidatus Merdimorpha stercoravium
CATGTGCATAGTATTTCTTCGTGCGGATCACGAATTTACCATACATCGGGTGCTTGACGCGTTTTACCTCGGAAACGACGATGGATTTCTCCATCTTGTTCGAAGTTACCACGCCGACACGTTCCTTTCTCAGGTTTCTTGCTGTCTGTTCCATCTTCGGCTGACTACTTTTGAAGTTCTCTTTTGGTAAGTTCAGTTGCAAGACGAGCAACCGTTCTGCGTGTTTTGCGGATCTCCATCGGGTTTTCCAGGGGAGTTACCGCATGGTTGAGGCGCTGTTCGGCGAGCTTGGCTTTGGTTTCGGCCAGCTTCTCCTGCAGGTCAGCCGTCGACATCTCTTTTATTACGGATTGTTTCATTTTGCAATTCTGGGATTACGCTTCAACAAAATCGTGAGCCACGACGAACTTGGTCTTTATCGGAAGCTTCTGAGCGGCCAGACGCAGGGCCTCTTTGGCCACCTCGAACGGAACGCCGCCCACTTCGAACATGATGCGTCCCGGGAGTACCGGAGCTGCCCAGTATTCCACGTTACCTTTACCTTTACCCTGACGGACTTCGGCCGGCTTCTGGGTGATCGGTTTGTCGGGGAATATACGGATCCAGAGCTGACCCTCACGCTTCATGTAACGGGTAGCTGCGATACGAGCCGCCTCGATCTGACGCGCGGTGATCCACTTCTGCTCGAGAGTCTTGAGTCCGAAAGTACCGAAGGCTATCGTATGCCCTCTGTGCGAGAGGCCATGCATGCGGCCTTTCTGTACCTTGCGAAATTTTGTTCTTTTAGGCTGTAACATTTCTACTCTATTTAGGCCTTGTTATTACTTCTTTGCTTTCCTGTTGCGATCTCCGCCGCGTCTTTCCCGACGCTCGCCGCGTCCTTCGCCACGACCGCCGCGGGACGAACCTGCACCGGAAGCCGAAGACTGGGAAGAGAAATTGGGCGAAAGGTCCTGACGACCGTACACCTCGCCGCGCATGATCCATACCTTGATGCCGATACGGCCATAGGTAGTGTGTGCTTCAGCCAAAGCGTAATCGATGTCGGCACGGAAAGTGGACAAGGGAATACGTCCCTCCTTGAAGGTCTCGCTGCGGGCGATCTCGGCGCCGTTCAAACGACCCGACACCATGACCTTGATCCCCTCGGCGTTCATGCGCATCGTGGAAGCCATGGCCATCTTGATGGCACGGCGGTACGAAATGCGGCCTTCGATCTGACGGGCGATGCTCGAAGCCACCAGGTTGGCGTCCATCTCCGGTTTCTTGATCTCGAAGATATTGATCTGGACTTCCTTGCCGGTGAGCTTTTTGAGCTCTTCCTTGATTTTATCGACCTCCTGGCCGCCCTTTCCGATGATGATCCCCGGACGGGCCGTCAGCACGGTGACCGTAACCAACTTCAGGGTGCGTTCGATGACGATGCGCGACACGCTGGCCTTGGCCAGACGAACCATCAGGTACTTGCGGACCTTGCTATCCTCGGTGATTTTGTCGCCGTAGTCGTCGCCGCCGTACCAGTTAGATTCCCAACCTCTGATAATTCCTAAACGGTTGCCTATCGGATTTGTCTTCTGTCCCATTGCTTACTTGGTTTCTGTTGGTTGATTGGCGGCGCTTCCCAGCACCACGGTTACGTGATTGGAACGCTTGCGGATACGATGACCGCGACCCTGGGGGGCCGGACGGAGTCTCTTGAGCGTGGAACCGCAATCGACGCTGATCTCCTTGATGAACAGGTTGGCCTCCTCGAGGCTAACCCCTTCGTTCTTGGCCTGCCAGTTGGCTACGGCCGAAAGAACGAGCTTTTCGATATTGGCGGAAGCATGCTTGGTGTTGAACTTGAGGACCTGAAGCGCCTTGTTCACCTCCACACCGCGCACCAGGTTGGCTACCAGGCGCATCTTGCGGGGGGACGACGGGCAATTCTTCAGCTTTGCAAAGGCAACCTGCTTCTTGGCAGCCTTGATGGCATCCGCTCTATTTTTCTTTCGAGTTCCCATTTTGATTCTAAACTGCTAATTAACGTTTACCTTTATCCTTCGCACCGGCATGACCCCGGAAAATACGCGTCTGAGCGAATTCGCCGAGTTTGTGGCCTACCATGTTTTCCGTAATGTACACCGGGATAAAAGTCTTTCCGTTGTGTACCGCAATGGTCTGTCCTACGAAATCCGGAGAAATCATCGAAGCGCGCGACCAGGTCTTGATCACCGTCTTCTTGTTGGCCTCGACATTGGCGAGCACCTTCTTCTCCAGCTTGTAGTGAATAAACGGTCCTTTTTTCAATGAACGTGCCATAGCTTACTTCTTTCTTCGTTCTACAATGTACTTGTTGCTTGCCTTGGTAAGCGAACGGGTCTTGTAACCCTTGGCAGGGATACCCTTACGCGTACGCGGATGTCCACCGGATGCACGGCCTTCACCACCACCCATCGGGTGATCGACAGGGTTCATCACCACAGCGCGGACACGGGGACGGCGTCCCAACCAGCGGGAACGGCCGGCCTTACCCGAAGATTCAAGCTGATGGTCGGAGTTCGATACCACACCGATCGTGGCCATGCACGTGGTGAGGATCATACGGGTTTCTCCCGAAGGGAGTTTGATCGTGGCGTATTTTCCCTCGCGGGCAGCCAGCTGAGCGAACGTGCCGGCCGAACGGGCGATCACGGCGCCCTGTCCGGGACGGAGCTCGATGCAGCTGATCACGGTACCCAGAGGAATCTCGCCCAAGTACAGCGCGTTGCCCACCTCGGGGGCTACCCCCTCTCCGGAAATTACTTTCTGACCTACCTGAAGGCCGGCAGGAGCGATGATGTAACGCTTCTCGCCGTCGGTGTAAGCCAGCAGAGCGATGAATGCCGAACGATTGGGGTCGTACTCTATGGTTTTTACCGTAGCAGGTATTCCGAACTTGTCGCGTTTGAAATCGATGATACGATAACGCTGTTTGTGACCGCCGCCGATCTGACGCATGGTCATCTTACCGGTATTGTTGCGACCGCCGGTTTTCTTTTTGCGCGCCAGAAGGCTTTTCTCGGGCTGGTTTCCCACCGTAACGGCATCGTTACAGTTGAGGATCTTGTGACGCTGCCCGGCCGTGGTCGGTTTTAATTTTCTGACTGACATATCCCTCAGATATTGTTATAAAAGTCGATTGTTTGTCCTTCGGCGATCTCGACGATAGCCTTCTTAAACGCATTGGTATGCCCTTTGACCAGACCCGCTTTGGTATAACGGCTGCGAACCTTGCCGGCATAACGAATGGTGTTCACTTTCTTTACCGTAACTCCGTACACCTTTTCGACAGCAGCCTTGATCTGCTCCTTGTCGGCGTCGGGTTTTACCACAAAACCGTAACGGCCGCTCTTGTCGGTAATAGCGGTCATCTTTTCGGTGATAAGCGGCTTTATCAATATATTGTCCATCTTCGTTAGTTGCTTAAGTTGTTTTGTAATTGCTGCAAAGCACTTTCCGAAATCACCATCGCCGAAGCATTGATGATCGCGTAAGTGTTTAATTCTGTGCAAGGCACAACCGAAGCGGTCTGTAAATTTCGCGAGGACAAATATACGTTTTTATCGCTGGCGGCCGTAACGAACAACGATTTTTTAGACTTTAAGCCCAAAGCCTCGATGATATTAACAAAATCTTTGGTTTTGGGGGCGTCAAATGTGAAATCCTCAATAACCATCAGGTTTTTATCCGAAACTTTCTGGGACAGCACCGACTTGCGGGCCAGCCGTTTTACCTTTTTGTTCAACTTGAACGAATAATCGCGCGGAACAGGTCCGAATACGCGAGCTCCGCCCCGGAACTCAGGGTTCTTGATGCTACCCGCACGAGCGCCGCCCGTACCTTTCTGCTTCTTCAGTTTACGGGTGCTGCCCGAAACCAGGCTGCGGTCCTTGGAACTGTGCGTACCCTGGCGTTTGTTGGCCAGATACTGCTTAACATCCAGCCATACCGCATGCTCGTTGGGCTCTACGGCGAAAACCGAGTCGTCGAGAGTTACCTTGCGTCCGGTCGGCTTTCCTTTTATGTCTAATACTTCTAATTCCATCACTTTTCGATCATTAAATATGAGTTCTTTGCGCCCGGAACGCATCCTTTTACTACCAGCAGATTCTTGTCTGCTTCCACTTTGAGCACCAGAAGGTTCTTCACCTTAACCCGGTCTCCGCCCATGCGGCCTGCCATGCGAAGGCCCTTGAAGACCTTGGCAGGATACGAGCACGCACCGATGGAACCCGGCTTGCGAAGACGGTTGTGCTGACCGTGAGTTGCTTGTCCTACACCACCAAATCCATGACGCTTCACGACACCCTGGTATCCCCGTCCTTTGGAGGTACCTACGACATCCACGAACTCTCCTTCTGAAAACAAGTCGGCCGTCAGGACATCGCCCAGCTTGTAGTCTCCTTCAAAACCCTTGAATTCGACCACTTTGTGCTTGGGAGTAGTCCCCGCTTTCTTGAAGTGTCCGTTGAGTGCCTTGGTAACGTTCTTTTCTTTCTTGTCATCGAAACCAAGCTGAAGAGCTTCGTACCCGTCAACCTGTGTGGTTCTGACCTGTGTTACTACACACGGACCGCATTCGATGACCGTGCACGGGATGTTCTTCCCGTTCTGGTCAAAAATGCTGGTCATACCGATTTTTTTACCAATTAATCCAGACATTTTGTGGTTTTAATTATTGGACAAATTATTTGTAACCAGGACAGCGCTTGACCGCAAGGGGAAACTTGCGGCCAAGGTATCCGAAAAAAATTTCATAAAATCACACTTTGATCTCTACTTCCACGCCGCTGGGCAACTCCAGTTTCATCAAGGCATCGATGGTCTTGGACGAGGAGCTGTAGATATCCAGCAGACGTTTGTAAGAACTCAGTTCGAACTGCTCGCGCGATTTCTTATTCACGTGCGGGGAACGCAGCACGGTGAATATCTTCTTTTGGGTAGGGAGCGGAATGGGTCCGTTCACTATCGCGCCGGTGGATTTGACGGTCTTGACGATCTTGTCGGCCGACTTGTCCACCAAACTGTGGTCATAGGACTTGAGTTTGATACGGATTTTTTGACTCATTGTATTCTATGGTCTAAAACTTGTTGCTTATTTCTTTGACTTTGCGATTACCTCATCGGCGATGTTGCGCGGCACTTCGGCATAGTGCGAGAACTCCATCGAAGAAGTGGCACGGCCCGAGGTGAGCGTACGCAGCGAAGTAACATAACCGAACATCTCGGCCAGCGGAACGTCGGCCTTGACGATGGTCGCACCGGCGCGGTTTTCGGTACCCTTGATGATACCGCGACGACGGTTCAGGTCGCCGATGACATCGCCCATGTTCTCCTCGGGAGTGGTTACCTCCAGTTTCATGATCGGCTCCAGAAGGATAGGACGGGCCTGCGGAGCAGCAGCCTTGTAACCCAACTTGGCCGCCATTTCGAACGAAAGCTGGTCGGAGTCCACCGGGTGGAACGAACCATCCAGCACGGTGATCTTCATACCCTGCAACTCGTAACCGGCCAACGGTCCGGCTTCGATCGCCTCCTTGAATCCCTTTTCGATCGAGGGGATGAATTCCTTCGGAATGTTACCGCCCTTGATCTCGGAAACAAATTCCAGACCGGTCTTGCCTTCGGTGTTGGGTTCCATGCGGAAGATCACATCGGCGAACTTACCGCGGCCACCCGTCTGTTTCTTGTACACCTCGCGGTGCTCGACGGTGCCGGTGAGCGCCTCCTTGTAGGCCACCTGCGGCTGACCTTCGTTCACCTCGACGTTGAATTCGCGTTTGAGGCGGTCTACGATAATCTCCAGGTGCAACTCACCCATCCCCGAGATGATCGTCTGACCCGAATCCTCGTCCGTATGTACGCGGAATGTCGGGTCTTCCTCGGCCAACTTGGCCAGACCCACACCCAGTTTGTCCAGGTCGGCCTGCGTCTTGGGTTCGATCGAAATACCGATCACCGGCTCGGGGAAAGTCATCGACTCCAGCACGATCGGGTTCTTCTCGTCGCACAGCGTATCGCCCGTACGGATGTCCTTGAACCCTACACCTGCGCCGATATCGCCGGCTTCGATGGACTCGATCGGTTTCTGCTCCTTGGAGTGCATCTGGAAGATGCGCGAGATACGCTCTTTCTTGTCGGTACGCGGGTTGTACACGTACGAACCGGCGTCGAGTTTTCCGGAATACATGCGGAAGAAGCACAGACGGCCAACGAACGGGTCGGTAGCGATCTTGAACGCCAGGGCAGCCATCGGCTCGTCCACATCCGGCTGACGGACCACTTCCTCGTCGGTCTTGGGGTTTACGCCCTTGATGGCTTCCACATCGGCCGGAGAAGGCAGGAAGGCGATCACATAGTCCAGCAGTTTCTGTACGCCCTTGTTCTTGAACGACGAACCGCACAGCATCGGGGTGATGTCCATGGCGATCGTCGCCTTGCGGATAGCCACCAGAAGTTCTTCCTTGGTGATGGAATCCGGGTCGGTAAAGAATTTCTCCATCAGTTCCTCCGAAGTCTCGGCAACGGACTCCAGCAGGTGCTGACGCCACTTGGCGCATTCATCCTTCAACTCCTCCGGAATGGGAACTACCTGATAGGTCATACCCTTGTCTTCCTCGTTCCAGATGATCCCTTCCATGGTCAGCAGATCGACTACGCCCTTGAAGTCGGCTTCCGAGCCGATGGGCACCTGCAGCGGCACCGGGTTGGCACCCAGGCGCTCCTTGACCTGCCGAACGACATTGAAGAAGTCCGCACCGCTGCGGTCCATCTTATTGACGAAACCGATACGGGGAACATTGTATTTGGTAGCCTGACGCCAAACGGTCTCCGACTGGGGTTCTACGCCGCCCACGGCACAGAACAGGGCTACCGCACCGTCCAGAATACGGAGCGAACGCTCTACCTCCACCGTGAAGTCCACGTGCCCCGGAGTGTCGATCAGGTTGATTTTGTATTTCTTGGTATCGGGAAGCGCCTGTCCCTGGTGGGTCGGGTAGTTCCAGAACACGGTGGTAGCCGCCGAAGTAATGGTGATACCGCGTTCCTGCTCCTGCGCCATCCAGTCCATCGTAGCGGCACCGTCGTGCACCTCGCCTATCTTGTGGGTAATACCCGTGTAGTAGAGGATACGCTCGCTGGTGGTCGTTTTTCCGGCATCGATGTGCGCCATGATACCGATATTGCGGGTAAAATGTAAGTCTCTTTTTGCCATTTTTCTCTCGGTAGTTTAGAATCTGAAGTGCGAGAACGCCTTGTTGGCCTCGGCCATCTTGTGCGTATCCATACGTTTCTTCACGGCAGCGCCTTCCTCCTTGGAAGCGGCCAGGATTTCGGCAGCCAGTTTCTGCGCCATGGATTTCTCGTTGCGCAGGCGGGCATACTTGATCAACCATTTGATGGCCATCGACACCTTGCGATCCGGACGGATCTGCATCGGGATCTGGAAGGTAGCACCTCCCACACGACGCGAACGAACTTCCACGTGCGGCATGATGTTGGTCAGGGCATCTTTCCAGATTTCCAGCGGGGTCTTCTCGCTGTCTTTCGACTTTTCACCCACGATATCGAGCGCCTGGTAGAACACCTCGAACGCTACGCTCTTTTTGCCGTCCCACATCAGGTTGTTCACAAAACGCGTTACCAGCGTATCGTTGAACTTCGGATCGGGAAGAAGAACTCTTTTTTTAGCTCTTGTCTTTCTCATTTTTTCATCGAATTTTTAATGTGTTGAACGGTTAGGGATTACTTCTTCCCGGATTTTCCGGCTGCCTGCCCGTCTTTGGGACGTTTGGCGCCGTACTTGGAACGACGCTGCTTGCGACCGTTCACACCGGCCGTATCCAGCGCACCGCGCACGATGTGATAACGCACACCGGGCAAATCCTTAACCCTTCCGCCGCGTACCAATACTATCGAGTGCTCTTGGAGGTTGTGTCCCTCTCCGCCGATGTAGGCATTGACCTCATTTCCGTTGGTCAGGCGCACACGGGCCACCTTACGCATAGCCGAGTTAGGCTTTTTAGGCGTAGTGGTGTAAACACGCGTGCACACGCCGCGACGCTGGGGGCAGGAATCCAAAGCAGCCGATTTACTCTTCTTGGCGAGTACGGCTCTTCCTTTTCTTACTAACTGTTGAATGGTTGGCATTTGTTTTTGCTCTTAAAAAATTATTTATGTTAATGTCTTTTTTTCTCCTTTTCCCGGAACGATTCCGAGGGTTTTCCCGCGAAAAACCTCCGCCGTCCCGCCGCGTTTTCTCCCGTTTTGCCGAGCCATCCCCCGGGACAAACTCCCTTCATACAGACCACAAAACCCTGACGCAGAAACCCTTACCCTCGCAAAACGAGACAGGCTTCCGCACCGGATAATAACGGGTTGCAAAGGTAGGATTTTTATCCGAAAAAACAAATCTTTTCCCGCTCGCTTTTAGTCCTTTATCGCAAAAATCGCTTCGGAGAAGCGTGCGCTTTCGGAGAACCTTTCCCCGCTCTTTTTCCCAAGGGAATCCCCTCCTCCCCGACTCACCCCGAGGCGAAAAACAAACGATGCGGTCCTTCATCTTTCGGATGAAGGACCGCATCGAACACTCCGGGCTTCCCGCCCGAAGATTACCGGGCACCCTCCACCGCGCGACGGATCTTGTTGCGGTAGGCCCCGATGGTATTTTCAAGCCCCAGATACAAAGCCTCGCTGATCAAGGCATGGCCGATGGACACCTCGTCGGTAAAAGGGATCCGACGGATGAAATACTCGATGTTGTCCAGCGAAAGGTCGTGCCCCGCATTGACCCCCAAGCCGAGCGAGCGGGCGTATTGCGCAGCCTGCACGTACGGTTCGACCGCCTCGGGATGCCCCTGGGCATACAGCCGGGCAAAACGCTCGGTATAGAGTTCTACGCGGTCGGCTCCCGCCTCGCGAGCGCCGTCCACCATCGCTTCGAGCGGATCGACAAAGATCGACACGCGGATGCCGGCGCGGTGAAAACGCGCGGTAACGTCCTTGAGGAAGGCAGTATGAGCCTGGGTATCCCAACCGGCGTTGGACGTGAGGTTGGTCGGCGCATCCGGCACGAGCGTTACCTGCGTGGGAACGGCCCGGGTAACCAGGTCGATGAATTCGTCGGTAGGGTTGCCCTCGATGTTGTATTCGGTGGTGATCACCGGCAAGAGGTCGAACACATCCTTGTGCGTGATATGGCGCTGGTCGGGACGGGGATGCACCGTGATGCCCTCTCCGCCGAAACGCTGGCAGTCGGCCGCCACCCGAACCACATCGGGGACATTCCCTCCGCGCGCATTGCGCAGAGTGGCCACTTTGTTGATGTTTACACTGAGTTTCGTCATGACTTCCTTTTCATTATTTCGGATTGCAATCTTCCCGTTTTTTGCCTCACCTGCGGGGAACGCGCTGCTCGCGGCCCGCGCCCTTGACGATCGTCCCCGCCTCGGCCGTCCCCCGGAAACCGACCAAGGGATACACTACGCACCGCGGCCCGAGGACACTCCCGGGACAAAGCACGGCATTGCACCCCACTTCGACCCCATCGCCCAGCACCGCGCCGAATTTCTCGCCCGGCAAAACCAGCCGCCCGTCCGAAAAGTCCAGGTGTATCTCCCCGGGCAGCGAACGGAAATTGGAGATCTTGGCACCCGCGCCCAAATGCGCCCCTGTCCCGAGTACCGAATCGCCCACATAGGACAGATGCGGCAGTTGTACCCCGTCGTACAGCAGGGCATTTTTCACCTCGGTAAAATGTCCGAGCAGGCATCCGCGCCCCAGGACGACATCGCCCCGCACGACGGCATGGCGCCGCACGACGCTGCCCCGCCCCACCACGATCCGCCCCTCGATCGAGGCGCCGTCCTCCACTTCTCCGCCCTCTTCGACCCAGATGTTGTAGGCCGTCCGCTTGAGCGGCAGTCCTGCCAGGCTTTCGGTCGCGAACACTTCGCCCAGGCGAGGGACGAGTTCCCACGGATACCGGCAAGCGGACACCAGGGCTTGGGCAAAGGGATGTTCCGAGGAAAAGAAGTAAGGAATGAGTGCTTCCCGGCTTTGCATGGTGCGCAACTTTTTTCCTTTAGAAAACGATCTCCTCCTCTTCTTCCTGCTGACGGTACCGATCGGGCGTAGCGGAATACGTCTGCTCGGAAACGGTCTCCTCGATGTCCTCCTCCTCGCTTATCGGTGCGACCGGCGCAACGCGATGTTCGCAGGAGAGATCGATGGTCATCGGCGTAGAAGGTGCTTCAAATTCGCCTTTCGACACCCCGAGCGAAGGATCGGCGTAACATTTCTTCATAAAGACGGCCCAGATCGGCATGGCCGACGAAGCGCCCTGTCCGTAGGTCATCGAACGGAAATGCGCCGCGCGGTCCTCGCAGCCCACCCAGGCACCGGCGGCCAGATTGGGCACCATGCCGATGAACCAACCGTCCGACTGGTTCTGCGAAGTACCGGTTTTCCCGGCGATGGGGTTGTCGAATTTCCAAGGATAACCCGTAACGTACATCGTGTGGTCCGGATCGGGCCCACGATACGAGGGCTTGTCCCACGAAAAACGCAAGCGGGCACCCGTTCCGTTTTCGGTAACGCCTTCCAGCAGTTTGAGAATCGCGTAGGACGATTCCTCGCTCATCACCGCCCGGGAAGGGGTCGCATCCTGATACAGCACCACCCCGTTGTTGTCCTCGATGCGGGTAATGAGGATGGGCTGGATATAGCTGCCCTTGTTGGCAAAGGTGGCGAAAGCCCCGATCATCTCGTAAAGCGAAATATCGGCCGTACCCAGGCACATCGAAGGGCCGGTGTCGATCTCGGAAGTAATCCCCAACTTGTGCGCCAGGGCGATGATCGGCTCGGTGGTGCCCAGACCTTTGACGATGGCGGCCGTAATGGAGTTCTTCGACATGGCCAAGCCTTTCTTGAGGGTATAGGGGACGTAGTCGTACTGGTTGTTCGAGTTGCGCGGCGACCAGTCCTGCGCGATGCCCCACTCGTCGGCCGGGAAGGTAACCGGCTGGTCGATGTACTCGTAACAGGGCGAGAGTTTCTGCTGGTCGATGGCCGTAGCATAGACGAACGGTTTGAAGATGGACCCCGTCTGCCGGCGCGCCTTCACCACATGGTCGTACTGGAAATACCGGTAGTTGATGCCTCCCACCCAGGCTTTCACATACCCGGTCTGAGGTTCTACCGCCAGGAAACCGGCATTGAGGAAACTCTTGTAATACCGGATGGAATCCATCGGCGTCATTTCCACTTCCCGGGTAGAGGGGCGGCCGTTTTCCCAACAGAAGACGGTCATCTTTTCCTTCGTCTGGAAGCTCTGGCGGATTTCGGCTTCGGAAGCACCCTGTGCCTTGAGGGCACGATAGCGGTCGCTGCGTTTGACGGCCGCATTCATGATGGCATCGGCCTGGGCGCGGGTGATGTGGTAAAACGGCCGCATGGGGTTGGCCTGCTGCCCATAGTCGAACACTTTCTGGAGGTTGGACAGGTGCTCGTTTACCGCTTCTTCGGCATAGCGCTGCATCCGGGAATCGAGCGTGGTGTAGATCCGCAGCCCGTCCCGGGATAGAGAATACCGGCTTCCATCCGGCTTGCGGACATTTTCGAGGTACTCGGGCACGATCTCGCGGATGTATTCGCGGAAATACTGCGCGATGCCCTGCGTATGGGTCTGCATCCGGAAGTCGGTCTGGAGCGGGAGCGCACGGAGCGAATCCACCTGCTGCGCGGTAAGCATGCCGTTGCGCTTCATCTGTCCCAGGACCGTGTTGCGCCGCGCCAGGGAGTTTTCCGGGTGGCGGATCGGGTTGTACAGGATGGGGTTCTTGGCCATCCCCACGAGCGTAGCCGCCTCCTCGATGGTTAGTTCCGAAGGCAGTTTGTTGAAATAGGTGAGCGAGGCGTTTTTGATCCCGTACGCATTGTAGAGAAAATCGTACGTATTGAAATACATCGTGATGATCTCATCCTTGGTATAGCTGCGTTCGAGCTGCGCGGCGATGAACCATTCCTGGAATTTCTGGATGACGCGCTCTACCTTATTCTGCGAAGCGTTTTTGGTAAAAAGCTGTTTGGCCAGCTGCTGGGTGAGCGTGCTGGCACCGCCCCGACGTCCCAGGAAAACGACCGCGCGCACCGTCGAGCGCACGTCGATGCCCGAATGCTTGCGGAAACGCTCGTCCTCGGTCGCGATCAACGCATCGACCAGATAGGGAGAAAGTTCCTCGAACTTGACCGGCGAACGGTTTTCGTTCTTCCAGATCTTCCCGATGGTCTCCCCATCGGCCGAGATGATCTCCGTAGCTACGCTCGACTCGGGATTCTCGATGTCCTCGAAAGTCGGCAACTCGCCGAAGACTCCTTTGTAGATCAGGAAAAACAGCAAAACAGCCAAGACGATCCCTGCGGCAAGACCTCCCCAAAGGATCTTCTTGAAGAGTTTCAAACGGGCATCCGACCCGCTGTTTTTCTTTCCTTTCTTGTGTTTATCCATCGTCTGTTATTGGATTTCTGACAGTTGTATTCTGATCCCTACGCTGCTCACCCCCTGAAGTTCGACGTTGCGCATCCCGTGCCGCACCGAAAAACCGTAACGCCCCGGCGCGGGGAAACGGAAATCCCGCAGCCACAGGACACCGTTTTCCTTGACGTTGGACAAACCGTGTCCGGTTGCCTCCCCCTTCGTATCGAACAACTCGCAGCGCAGCGTATCGCATTGCAAGACCGACTGCGCCGTGTCGCACACCTGACCGATGAGATAAATCTCCCGCCAGGGATACCCGTCGGAGGTTCGCAAATCCACATACACATCGTAGCGGGTAACGGTATCGACTGCCTCCACCGCAAAGGTACAAGCGTGCCCCCGCACCCACTGATCGTCCGAA
Source organism: Candidatus Merdimorpha stercoravium (assembly GCA_018715295.1). Taxonomy (GTDB): domain Bacteria; phylum Bacteroidota; class Bacteroidia; order Flavobacteriales; family UBA1820; genus Merdimorpha; species Merdimorpha stercoravium. The sequence goes on from DVLY01000093.1 coordinate 12,921, forward strand.
AGCGTCTCTACCCGCCGGTAAAACGCATCGCCCGTGCACGCCGACATCCCTGCCGCCACGCACAAGCCCAGTCCGATGAATCCCCTCCGTCTCATTTATTCCTGCGGGCGCCCTGAAGCGTTGTTTTCTCCACCGGCTGCCGGGCCACCCGGACGGCGATTGCCGCGCCGACGACCGTCCCGACCACGTCCCCGTCGGCCATCCCGACCTTGAGATGCAGGTTCTGCCGCGCCGCCTCCCTGCGGACGTTCGCCGGATGCCTGTCCTGTGGTTCCGGCAGCACCCCCCGATCTTTCGGACGTGCGCTCCGAAGGACGATCCCCAGCCGAAACATTCTCGGCCGATACCGAGTTCGGAGTACGTTCCGGACGGTTGCCTCCATCCCGGCGGGAGTCGCGGCCCCGCCCGCGGCGGTTGTTCCCTCGTCGCTGACCGGACGAAGCAGCCGGGCGGTCTCCCTCCGGAGCTCTTTCGCCTTCCGCCGCCGAACCTTCCGCCCGAGATGCGCCGGAGGAGGCATTTTCCTCGGTCCGGGCCGGCTGCTGAATAGCCGAAGGATTCTCCGCGCGGGCAGCATCGCCCGCCTTGCGGTTGTTGTCGTCGGGACGTCCATCCCGACCCCGACGGCGATCGCCCCGGCGGGCAGGGCGTTCTCCTTGCGGAGCGTCCCCTGCTGCGGAGGCCTTTTCTGCTTTTTGTTCCCCGGCAGGGACCTCTTCCGCGCCGTTTTTCGCTTCGGAAGCCGCCCCCCGGCCGCGATCCTCCCGACGGCGGTCTCCCCGGCGGCGCGACCGGCGGGAAGATACTTTGTCGAAACGGGTGATCTCCCCTTCCTCGACCGCCTGGAGTTCGGATGTCTCCTCCCGGCGGCTTCCACTGCGGGGACGCTCCGGCTCCTCGACGTACATTTCGAGCGACTCGGGTTTCTCGCCCCGGCGGTTGGCCTGCTGGATCTCGGCAACCGCATCCACGTGCAGACCGATCCAGTTCATCGCTTCGAAATCGTATGCATACCAGTAAATGCCCTTGAACACATCCATCTTCTGGAAATGGGCCACACCTTTCTCCGTGCGCAAAACGGCATCGGTAGGCGGGAACCCTTTCAAGGCATCGACGTAAACATCCAACTCGAAATTCAGGCAGCACTTGAGTTTTCCGCACTGCCCGGCCAATTTCTGCGGGTTGAGCGAAAGGCGCTGGGTGCGTGCCGCCGAAGTATTGACCGAACGGAAATCCGTCAACCACGTGGTGCAACACAACTCCCGCCCGCAGGAGCCGATGCCGCCCACCCGGGCTGCCTCCTGACGCAGACCGATCTGACGCATCTCGATCCGCACGCCGAAAGCGCTGGCCAGTTCCTTGATCAACTGGCGGAAATCCACCCGCCCCTCGGCCGTATAGTAAAACGTCGCCTTCAGGTTGTCTCCCTGGTACTCGACATCGCTCAACTTCATCACCAGCCCCAGGTTGTCGCAAATCTCGCGGGTGCGCACCAGCGTCTTTTGCTCCCGCGCAATAGCCGTCTGCCACACGTCGATATCCTTCTGGGTGGCCAAACGGTACACTTTCCGCAGCTCGGGACTGGAAGGGTCTTCCTTCTTGCGCCGCATCTGCATGCGGGCCAACTGCCCGGTGAGCATCACACAGCCGATGTCATGCCCCGGACTGGACTCCACCGCCACGATGTCGCCCGGAGACAAGGGCAAACGATTGACATTGCGATAAAAACCCTTGCGGCCGTTCTTGAAGCGCACTTCCACGCAGTCGAACGCCTCGCCCGCCTGGAGCTGAGCCACGTCCGCCAGCCAATCCCGCACCTCCAGGTAATCACCGCCCGTATATAGACATACGTTGCACTTTTCGGACGACCCGAAAGAAGGGCAACGACGCTTGGTACATTCCTTACAATTCATCCTCTATACTCGTATAAAACCTCGTAAAAATACACATTTACAAGGATATTTCTTTTACTCGCTTCTTCCTCCTCCTGCCGCCACCCGAATCGCTCCGGCCGGGCAGGACTCCTGCGCGCTGCGGCACGGCGTCTCGGCCAGCGGATCGGTACAGCGGAGGGTGTAAAATCCTTTTTTCATCGCAGCACCTCTCAAGAGGCATTTCCCGTCGGAAGGATCCATCGAGAAATACTCCCCGGCCACATCGGTACAATACCCGCACCCGATGCACTTGTCCCGTTGAAGCGTTACCACCACCGCAGCCATCGCTCCCAGGTCAAGGTTTCCCTTCGGGTTTTCCTCCGTCGGCATACTCGGTAGCCTCGACCTTGTACACCTTGTCGGCCGTACGCAATTTGAAATCCAGCGGCAAGGTTACGTGGTCGCCTTTCCCCGCCCGGGTCGCCGGACGGTCATCGACCATGAAATCGCCCAGCGCGAAAGTCTTCACCCCCGTGGTAGGACCCGTAATGAGGAGTTCGTCCCCCCGGTGCAACTCCGCCGCCTCGACCAGAATCTCGCCCACCCCCGGCTTGGGATAGTAATGCAAACCCCGCCCTACGTACACTTTCCGACGGGTGGCATGCGAACCGGGATACCCGCTCCACTGCCCCATCCGACGCCCCAGGTAGTATCCCTCCCAGAAGCCCCGGTTGTACACCTCGCGCAAGCGCTCCTCCCATCCGGGCACCTTCTCCGCCGAGTATTCCCCCCGGGCACAGGCGTCGATCGCCTCCCGGTAAACCGAAACCACCGTCTGGACGTATTCGGGCGAACGGCCGCGGCCTTCGATCTTGAGAATCCTCGCCCCGGCATCGACGATCCGGTCCAACAACCCGATGGTACACAAGTCCTTGGGCGACATGATGTACGGATCGCCCACTTCCAGCTCGTACCCCGTCTCCTTGTCCCGAACCACATACGCCCGGCGGCAATCCTGGCGGCAAGCCCCGCGGTTGGCCGAGGAATTGTGGGCATGCAGACTGAGGTAGCACTTCCCGGAAATAGCCATGCAAAGCGCCCCATGCCCGAAAATCTCGACCTCCACTTTCCGTCCGGAAGGGCCCTTGATCCCCCGCTGGTCGATCTGCCGGCAGATCTCCTTGACCTGCGTCAGGCTGAGTTCGCGCGCCAACACCATCGTATCGGCATAGGCCGAGAAAAACTCTACGGCCCGGATGTTCGAGATGTTCTGTTGGGTGGAGATATGCACCTCCAACCCCCTTGCCCGCGCAGCCAGGATCACGGAAATATCCGATGCGATGACCGCACTCACCCCGGCTTGGAGCGCCTTGTCGAGCAGGTCTTCGATGGCTTCCAGGTCGTGGTCGTACACGATGGTATTGACCGCCAGATACGAGCGGACGCCCCGCTCCCGGCAACGCTGCACCACTTCGCCCAAATCCTCCGCCGTGAAATTGACCGTGGCGCGGGCACGCATATTGAGCTGTCCGACACCGAAATACACCGAATCCGCACCGGCATCCAGTGCCGCCTGCAACGATTCTCCATCGCCGGCAGGCGCCATCAATTCCAAAGGTCCTCGTCTTTCCATCTTCACATGGCAAAAGGATTGCCAAAAAGCAAAGATACGATTTTTGCACGCAACCCGAAAAAGCGGGCATAAAAAAGCTCCGCGCCCTTTCGGGCGCGGAGCCATATCGAAATCCTTGACAGAGATTAGTCGAGAATCTTGGTTACCTGGCCGGCACCTACCGTACGACCGCCTTCGCGGATAGCGAAACGCAGACCCTGGTTCAGTGCGATGGGCTGAAGGAGTTCCACCGTGATGGTCAGGTTGTCGCCCGGCATTACCATCTCTACACCTTCCGGCAGGGTGATCTCACCGGTTACGTCCGTGGTACGAACGTAGAACTGCGGCCGATACTTGTTGTGGAACGGAGTGTGACGTCCGCCTTCTTCCTTGGACAGGATGTACACCTCGCCCTGGAATTTCTTGTGCGGAGTTACGGACTTCGGAGCGCAGACTACCATACCGCGACGGATCTGGTTCTTGTCGATACCGCGCAGCAGCAGACCTACGTTGTCGCCAGCCTCGCCCTCGTCGAGCAGCTTGCGGAACATTTCCACACCGGTGATGGTCGAAGTCAGTTTTTCAGCAGCCATACCGATGATTTCCACCGGGTCGCCTACTTTGGCCACACCCGTTTCGATACGACCGGTAGCCACCGTACCACGACCGGTGATCGAGAACACGTCTTCGATCGGCATCAGGAACGGTTTGTCCTTGTCGCGAACCGGCTCTTCGATCCACTCGTCGACAGCATCCATCAGTTCCTCTACGGTCTTCACCCATTTTGCTTCACCATTGAGGGCGCCGAGAGCCGAACCCTTGATGATCGGGGTGTTGTCTCCGTCGTACTGGTACAGGTTCAGCAGGTCGCGAACCTCCATTTCTACCAGTTCGAGCAGTTCGGGGTCGTCCACCATGTCCACCTTGTTCAGGAATACGACGATACGGGGAACGCCTACCTGACGGGCGAGCAGGATGTGCTCACGGGTCTGAGGCATCGGGCCGTCGGTAGCAGCTACTACCAGGATGGCACCGTCCATCTGAGCGGCACCCGTTACCATGTTCTTCACATAGTCGGCGTGTCCCGGGCAGTCTACGTGAGCATAGTGACGCTTGTTGGTCTGATACTCTACGTGAGCGGTGTTGATGGTGATACCGCGCTCTTTTTCTTCAGGAGCAGCGTCGATCTGGTCGAATGCTTTTACCTCGGAAAGACCCTTGTCGGCCAGAACCTTGGTGATAGCAGCGGTAAGAGTCGTTTTACCGTGGTCCACGTGACCGATGGTACCGATGTTCAAATGCGGTTTGTCACGTTTGAAAGTTTCTTTTGCCATTTTGCGAAATGTTTATTACTTGTTTTCTGTTCAGTGAATATCGGGCCTTTCCAAGCCTTAATCCGCTTTGAAGGATTCCCCTTTTTGAGCCAATAACGGGACTTGAACCCGTGACCTCATCCTTACCAAGGATGCGCTCTACCACTGAGCTATATCGGCATTCGAAACGCGACGGCACCCCCTGGGGGAGAAC
>DVLY01000094.1 GCA_018715295.1 Candidatus Merdimorpha stercoravium
CTCCACACTGCCGCAAGTCCACCTTCCGGGGAAAGCAAGCCCCGTCCTCGTAGAAGCGACAAGCCCCGGGCGCTCGGCGCCCGGGACTTGTCGCTTCTACGAGGACGGGGAGATCACTCCGGCCAAACACACACCAGGTTGCGGTCGCCGAAGCCATCATCCACACGCCCTACCGGGGTGAAGTACTTGTTGGCTTCGATCCAGGGCAAGGGATACGCGGCCTCACTACGGGTGTAGGGGCGGTCCCATGTGTCGGCCGTGACGGCATACAAAGGATGCGGAGCATTGACCAACAGGTTGTTCTGCGGATCCTCGATCGAGCGGATTTCCTCCAGGATATGGATCAGCGCATCGGCAAAACGGTCCAGTTCGTCTTTCGATTCGCTTTCCGTCGGCTCGACCATCAACGTCTCATGCACCGGGAACGATACCGTCGGCGCGTGGAATCCGTAATCCATCAAACGCTTGGACACATCGCCGGCCGTTACGCCGTATTTCTCCTTGATCGGGCGCAGATCGACGATCAACTCGTGAGCCGTGCGTCCGTTCGGGCCGCTGTACAGAATATCGAAGTGTTTCTCCAGGCGAGCCTTCAGGTAATTGGCATTGAGGATCGCGTACTGCGTAGCCCGGGTAAGGCCCTCCGCCCCCAGCGCCAGAATATAGCCGTAGGAAATGGCGTCGATCATCGCCGCCCCCCAGGGAGCCGACGACACGGCCGAACATTCCTTCTCGCCGCCCGCACGCACTACCGGGTTGCCCGGCAGGTAGGGGGCCAAATGGTTTTTCACGCTGATCGACCCCACGCCCGGACCGCCGCCGCCGTGCGGCATGGCAAAGGTCTTGTGCAGGTTCAGGTGACATACATCCGCGCCGATGTACCCCGGCGAAGTCAGCCCCACCTGGGCGTTCATGTTTGCTCCGTCCATGTAGACCTGTCCGCCGCACGCGTGGACGATCTCCACGATCTGAGCGACGGTCCCCTCGAAGATCCCGTAGGTGGACGGATAGGTGATCATCACGCACGAAAGGCGGTCCTTGTATTCCTCGGCGCGCGCACGCAGGTCGTCCACGTCGATCGTACCGTCGTCGTTGGAGCGGATCGTTACGATCTGGTAACCGGCCATCGCAGCCGAAGCCGGGTTGGTGCCGTGGGCCGAAGCCGGGATCAGGCACACGTCGCGGTGTCCCTGTCCGTTGTCCTGTTGGTAGCGCTGGATCACCCGCAGTCCGGCATACTCGCCCGATGCACCCGAAAGCGGCTGAAGCGAAGTGGCCGACATGCCCGTTATCTCGGAAAGGAAAGCCTCCAGGCGCGAAAGCATCGTGCGATAGCCTTCCGTCTGCTCTTCCGGAGCGAAGGGATGCACGTCGCCCCAAAGGGGATGCGAAAGGGGGATCATCTCAAAAGCCGCATTGAGCTTCATCGTACACGAACCCAGCGGAATCATCGAATGGGTGAGCGAAATATCCTTGCGCTCCAGCGACTTGATGTAGCGCATCATTTCGGTCTCGCTGTGGTAGCTCCGGAACACCTTCTGGGTGAGGAAAGCCGATCGGCGCAACAGCTCGGACGGCACCCGGCATTCCTGGGAAAGCTGCAATACCGGGTCGCGGAACACCTCATGCGCAGCGGCAAACACGTAGGCGATGCGGTTCATCTCGGCCAGGCTCGTGTACTGCGAGAGGGTGATTCCCACTTTGTCCTCGTCCACGTACAGGAAATTGATGCCCTCGCCCTCGGCAATCTCGCGGATACGCTCCGTGTCGTCGCCCGTGTGCAGCAGGAGCGTATCGAAGAACGAGGCGTTGAGCTGCCGATATCCGAGCCGTTCCAGGATTTCCGCCAGCGTTACGGCCATCGCATGCGTATGGCGCGCCATCTTCCCGATGCCCTCCGGTCCGTAGTACACCGCGTACATCCCCGCCATGACCGCCATCAGGACCGAGGCGGTGCAGATGTTGGAAGTCGCTTTTTCCCGCTTGATGTGCTGTTCGCGCATCTGCAAGGCCATGCGCAAAGCCGGCCGTCCGGCCTTGTCCACCGACAGGCCGATGATGCGCCCGGGCAATTCGCGCTTGTACTCCTCCCGGGTAGCGAAATACGCCGCCGCCGGCCCGCCGAAGCCCATCGGGATACCGAAACGCTGGGTCGATCCCACAGCTACGTCGGCGCCCCATTCTCCCGGAGGGATAAGCAGCGCCAGGGAAAGGATATCGGCCGCCACGACGACCTTCACCCCGGCCTGATGCGCCTGCTCGACCACCTGGCGGTAGTCCTCCACCGCACCGGTAGCGGTCGGGTATTGCAGCATCATGCCGAAATAGTCCGGCTGCGGGGAGAAAGCGAATTCGTCGCCTTCGACCAGTTCGATGCCCAGCGGTTCGGCGCGCGTCTTGAGCACATCGAGGGTCTGGGGCAGGACGTTTTCCGAAACGAAAAACTTCGACACGCCGGCCTTTTTCTGCTCGCGGCTGCGGGCATGGAACAGCATCAGCATGGCTTCGGCCGCGGAAGTGCCTTCGTCGAGCAGCGAAGCGTTGGCGATGGGCAGTCCGGTGAGCGAGGCGACCATCGTCTGGAAGTTCATCAGCGCTTCGAGGCGCCCCTGCGATATTTCCGCCTGGTAAGGCGTGTAGGAAGTGTACCACGCGGGGTTCTCGAAAATATTGCGTTGGATCACCGGCTCCATCGGTACGGAACAGTACCCCAGTCCGATGTAGTTTTTGAAGGGCTTGTTGAGCGATGCCAACTGGTGGAAATGCGCCAGGTACTGCGCCTGGGTCATCGCCTGGGGCAGACGCAAAGGCTCCTTCAAACGGATTTCGGCCGGGATGGTCTGGTCGATGAGTTCTTCGAGGCTCGCAGCGCCGACGGCCTGGAGCATCTGCCGGGTCTGTTCTTCATCGGGTCCGGTCTGACGCCGGGAAAAGTCGAAAGGATTCGTCATGACTCACAAAATACGTATAGGATTAGAAAAAGTCGTTTCTTTTCACGCGAAAACTCGCCGAGCACAAATGTAGTGATAAGCCCCGGAAATCAAGCCAAAAATCTGCGCAAAAATCCCCCCGAAAATCTCTACATTTGCATCCTCTACGAAACCGTATCCGCACGAAAATGTCCAGACGCCATCCCAAAGACCTCATCCTGTACGGCCTGGCCGTTACCGACGCCGCCGCCCGGGGAAAAGCCGTCGCGCACGCCGAGGACGGCCGTGCCGTGCTGATCGAAGGAGCCGTTCCCGGCGACACGGTGGACGTACGGGTCACCAAAAAATCGTCCCGCTACTACGAAGGACGCGTGGAACGCCTGCTGACCCTTTCCGAAAAACGCACCGAACCTCCCTGCCCCCACTTCGGGGTGTGCGGAGGCTGCCGCTGGCAAAACATGCAGTACCGCTGGCAACTGCACTACAAACAACAGGAAGTCGAAAACAACCTGCGCCGCATCGGAGGCGTGGAACTCCCTCCGACAAGCCCCATCCTGGGCTGCGAACACGAGTACTATTACCGCAACAAACTGGAGTTCTCCTTCGCTTGCCGCCGGTGGTACACGCGGGAAGAACTGGATGCCGCCGGGGAGATCTCCTCGCCCGAACCCGCCCTCGGATTCCACATCCAAGGACGCTGGGACAAGGTGCTCGATGTCCGCAAATGCCTGCTGCAGCCCGACCCTTCGAACGCCATCCGCCACGAGATAAAACGTTACGCCCTCGAAAAAGGCCTGGACTTCTTCGACCCGCGCACCAACCAAGGCCTGCTGCGCACCCTGATGCTGCGCATCTCCCAGACTACCGGGGAAGTCATGCTCCTGGTGCAATTCGGCCGCGAGGACCGTCCTGCCCGCGAAGGGTTGCTGGACCACCTGCACGAACGTTTCCCCCAGATCACCTCGCTGCTTTACGCGGTCAATGAAAAGGTCAACGACTCGGTGTACGACCTGGACATCCGCACCTACCGGGGCAGCGACCACATCACCGAACGGATGGAAGACCTCGTGTTCCGCATCGGTCCCAAGTCGTTCTTCCAGACCAACACTCCCCAGGCCCTGCGGTTGTACCGCGTGGTACGGGATTTCGCAGGGCTTACCGGTTCGGAATCCGTCTACGACCTCTACACCGGCACCGGGACCATCTCCCAGTTCGTCAGCCGCCGGGCGGGGAAGGTCGTGGGGGTGGAATCCGTCCCCGAAGCCATCGACGCCGCCCGCGAAAATGCCGCCCGCAACGGGATCGACAACTGCCAGTACCTGGTAGGAGACATGAAAGACGTGTTCGACGACGCTTTCGTAGCCCGCTACGGCCGTCCGGACGTGGTGATCACCGACCCCCCGCGCGACGGTATGCACAAGGACGTGGTGGCGCAACTGCTGCGCCTGGCTCCGCCCCGCATCGTGTACATAAGCTGCAACCCGGCCACCCAAGCGCGCGACCTGGCGCTGATGGACGCCTTGTACCGCGTGGAAAAAATTCAACCGGTGGACATGTTCCCCCAAACGTTCCATGTGGAAAATGTCGTACTTTTGTCCCGAAGGGAAACGCCCCGGACCGGGACGCCCGAATAACCGAACTCTTCCGATGACGCACCGCCGCACCTTTCCGCGCCCTTGGCTGCTGGCCGCCTCCCTCCTCCTTCTGATGACAGGAGGCTGCGAGAAGGACGACATTTGCCCGGAAGGGACGCTCTCGACCCCTCGTGCGAAGGTGCTGTTCTATGCGTTCGACGATGCCGGACAAGCCGAGGAATACCCGCAAACGGGACTTCACTTCTACGGGTTGCAAGGCACCGAACGCCTGAGCGAAATCGGCCTGTCGGAAGGCGCCAAGGAGATATCCCTGCCGGTGGATTTCGAGGCGGAAGAGTCCCGTTACCTCATCGAGCGGGAAGGCACCGGACAGACCGACACCCTCACCCTGCGCTACACGCCCAAGTTGGATTTCCTGTCGAAGGCATGCGGATTCCGCTTTGTCTTTTCGGGGGTTACCGTCGAATGCACCACCGAGGGGCCGATATTGGAATACGTCAAAGACATCGAAGTTCCGCCGGCCGAAGGAGAATTGTTCAATTCGGCTCAAACGGCCGCCACCCTGTATTTCCGCACCGAATAAACCCTCTGCGCTACCCATGCACCCTACCCCGACCCTGATCCGCTCGCTGCTGCTGCTCGTGCTTGCCACGACAGGGGGCTTGGTTCTTGCGCAACAGGGCAAAGAGGATTCCACCCCTTCCGCTTCGCCGGCTTCTTCCGAGGAAGCCGTAAAAGTTCCCGAGGGGGACACCCTGACGGTTTTACCGGAGATCGACTCCCAACTGTTCAGCGCCGGAGAATTGATCGATACCACAGGGATCGCTTCCGATTCCCTCCCGGTGGTGGACACCACCCGTCGCGACACCCTCATCGAAGTCCAACACGCCCTGCGGGTGGGTATCGACCTGGCCGCCCCCCTGCTGCCGATCATCAGCGGGAAGAACGAGGATCGCGGCTGGATGATGATGGCCGACTACCGGCTGACCCCCAAGCTGTACGCTGCCGCCAACTTCGGAATGGCGGAGCGCCACCTGAACTTCACCTCGATGCGCACTTCGGTGGACGGCTGGTTTGCACAGGCAGGGGTGCATTACGCCCTTACGCAAGGGGCTTTCCTGCAAAAAAACGGAAAAGAAGCGCTCGACATCCTCTACTTCGGCGCCAAACTGGGATACAGCAAGTACAATCGGCATATTTACGGCATGACGATTTCGGACGGATACTGGGATACGGACTATGCAGTCGATATAACGGACCGTCCCTCGGCCATGTGGCTCAACCTGTCGATCGGCGCGGAAGTCTCTCTATGGAACAACCTGTTCCTGACCATGGAGGGGAGCTACAACCTGATCGTGGCGCAAAGCGACAAAAACGGCATCGGTCCGCTGGCGGTTCCGGGGATCGGGCAGGTGTACAACAAGTCGGTTGCTTTCTCGATGTCGTACGGCATTGCATACCGATTCCCCCTGTACAAAAAGGTACACCGCATCCGTATCCGTCAAAAACGGGAGTCGGAAAATGTACGCCGAGCCCGGGAAAACGCAGAAAAAACGAAAAACTTCACCCCTGCTTTTACCCCTACGGAATTGTTGGAAGAATAAACAAGTTTGCGGCCTCTCCCCCCCCTCGTAAAGTTTTCTTCGCTTGCCTCTCCTGCGGATATTTTCCAGCCTCCTTTTCACGAAGGGAAGCCGTACTTTTTTTACCACTTTCACCCCCCGCAAAGGAATAAACAGAAAGTCAAAGGTTATTGAAAAAGGGAACCCACCCCGTTGCCGCAGTTGTACATCCCCACCAGTTCCACCGCGCTTTTCACGCCCAGTTTGTGGAACAGACGGTTTTTGTACGTGCTGACCGTCTTGTCGCTGATGCCCAGTTCCTCGGCCGTCTCTCCCAAGGTTTTTCCCTCCAGGATACCTGCCAGGACATCCATCTCGCGCACCGAAAGTTTGCGTGCGCGCCCCACCATCCGGGACTGCATCGGTTCGAGCGTCCCTTCGTACACCCCGCGGACAGCCGCCACCAGTTCCGAGTAACCGCAGGAAGGCGGCAAAACGGCCCCTGCCCCATAGCGGGCAGCCATGTAGTCGAAAAGGGGACTTATCCCACCCAAGCGGTAAAACACGACCTTGGTATGGAGATTGCCCTGACGGATACGCTTGAGGGCTGACACGCCCGTACAGTCTTCCAAACGGTCGGCCATTAGAAAAACATCTATCGTCCCATCGGCAAGAGCCGCCTGTGCCCCGGCAAAATCACAGGAAACCCCGACCACCATCAGGTCGCCGAATTTTTCCATCAGGTCCCTTAAAGCCACACAAACCAAGCGTTGGGGATGAATAATAAACACTCTTGTCGTTCTCATGTCCTTCAAACATTATTGTTCGAGGCAAAAATATTTATTCTATTCATAATAGAAAATTTTCTAAATATAAAATTCTCCCAACAAAGAGTTAAATATGTAGTTTTGTCCTTTCGTTAGGAAAAAATCCCCCGCAGTTCTTAAAAAAAAACCGAAAAAAACCCGCAACAAGCCCGCGCGATTTTTCCCCGCAGCCCTTTGCCCTCCGGCCAAAAATGCGTACATTTGCCTGCAATTACAACGCTTAATCCGTAATTGCATATGTCCAACTCCTCCAACAAAATAGTAGGCTTGGGTCTGACGTACGACGACGTACTGCTGGTGCCCGCCTATTCCTCGGTTCTTCCCCGGGAAGTTTCCATCCAGAGCCGTTTCTCGCGCCGCATCACCCTCAACACCCCCGTCGTATCGGCCGCCATGGACACCGTTACCGAATCGGCGATGGCCATCGCTATGGCCCAGGAAGGAGGCATCGGCGTGATCCACAAGAACATGTCGCCCGAAGAGCAAGCCCGCCACATCACCGCTGTCAAACGCGAAGAGAGCGGGATGATCCTCAACCCCATCATGCTGCATCCGGACGCCACCGTAGCCGACGCCAAGAAATGCATGCACGAGTATTCCATCGGCGGTATCCCGATCGTGGATGAAAACAAAAAACTCATCGGCATCGTTACCAACCGCGACCTGCGCTTCGAAAAACAGGCGGACAAACCCCTTTCGCTGATCATGAGCACCCGCCTGATCACCTGCCCCATCGGTACCACCCTGGACCAGGCCGAGGAAATCCTCCAGCGCCACAAGATCGAGAAACTCCCCGTGGTGGATGCCAACGGCATCCTGCACGGACTGATCACCTTCCGCGACATCACCAAAGTCAAGACCCACCCCAATGCCAACAAGGACCGCTTCGGTCGCCTGCGCGTAGCGGCTGCCATCGGCGTGGGCCGCGAAAACCTGCAACGGGCGCGTCTGCTGGTGGAAGCCGGCGTCGACGCACTGGTGATCGATACGGCGCACGGACATTCGGTCAATGTCATAAACATCCTGCACGAGGTCAAGAAGGAATTCCCGGAGATCGACGTGGTAGTGGGCAACATCGCCACGGGCGACGCCGCCCGCTTCCTGGTGGAACAAGGCGCCGACGCAGTGAAAGTAGGCATCGGACCGGGCTCGATCTGCACGACCCGCATCGTAGCCGGAGTAGGCTACCCGCAATTCTCGGCCGTACTGGAGGTGGCTGCCGCTATCGAGGGCTCGGGCGTGCCCATCATCGCCGACGGCGGGGTGAAATACACCGGAGACATCCCGAAAGCCATCGCCGCCGGAGCTTCGTGCGTCATGCTGGGCTCGATGCTGGCCGGCACGCAGGAAAGCCCGGGAGAGACCATCATCTACGAAGGCCGGAAGTTCAAAACCTACCGGGGCATGGGATCGATCGAGGCCATGGAAAAGGGCTCGAAGGACCGTTATTTCCAGGACGGAGAGACCGACAACCGCAAACTCGTCCCCGAAGGCATCGTGGGCCGCGTACCCTACAAGGGCACCTTGTCGGAATCCATGCACCAGTTCGTCGGCGGATTGCGCGCCGGCATGGGATACTGCGGAGCCAAGGACATCGAAACGATGCAGCGCGAGGGCCGCTTCGTGCAGATTACTTCCTCGGGCATCCGGGAATCCCACCCGCACGACATCACCATCACCAAGGAAGCACCGAACTACTCCCGTTAAAAAAGCATTAAAAAGCGATAATTTTTACTTAAACGGCCGGCTTATTCCTGTGGAAAAGCGGCCGTTTTTCAATTATTTGCTACATTTGTTTCTTGTTTTGTTACCTAAAAAAACGATCCGTCAAATGATGCGAATTACAAGAAATATTCTCATACTCTTCGCGATGGCTGCCTGTTGCCTCGCCGTCGAAGCAAAAAAGGCCGAACAACCTTTCGTTTCGATAGACGGCAAGATGTACTATCCGCAGGATTTTTTCAACCCCTATTTCGAAGCCTACCTCCAAGCGGAGGACAAAGCGGCTCTTACCCCGGAAAAATACCTCGACACCTTCATCGACAACATCGTATTGTACAACCAGGCTCGCGCCCAGGGCATCGACACCCTGGCTTCCCTGCGCCGGACGGTAACCAACTACACCAACTTGACCATCGCACCCTACAACATCGATTCGAAAGCGCTCGAACACCTCGCGCGTGAGGCGGCCGACCGATCGAAAGAAGACGTACGGGTATCGCACATCCTGGTGCCTGTCCCTTGGTATGGGTTTGAAAAAGACACGCTGGATGCCCGCGCCCGGATCGACTCGGTCTACCGGGCGCTCCAATCCGGCACTGCGTTCGACACGCTGGCCGTGAAGATCAATCCCGGCGGGAGCACCGGTGATCTGGGCTTCGTAACGGCATTCCAACTGCCTTACGCCCTCGAGACCGCCGCTTACCAGACCCCGGTGGGCGAATTCTCGGCTCCGGTGCGCACCGAATTCGGCTACCACATCGTCCACCCGATCGAACGCCGTCCGGCACGGGGAATGGTCGAACTGGCGCACATCCTGGTGATGCGCAAAGGTTCCGACTCGCTCGACACCCAAGCCTTGGCCGACATCCGACGTGCTTACAACCGGCTGAAAGAAGGCGACAGTTTTGCCGATGTAGCGCTCAATTACACCGAAGATGCCGCCACCCAAGCCAACGGGGGCTACCTTGGCTTTTACGGCATCGGGGAACTGCTGCCCGAGATCGAAGATATGGTCTTTGCCCTCGAACCGGGACAAACGACCAGCATCCTCGCCCTTCCGGACTGCTGGGAGATCATCCAGGTAGTAAGCAAAGTGCGCAACGACGATTACGAAGCCCGGAAAGATTTCCTGAACCAACAAGCCCTCTCCGGCGACCGATTCACCCCCGCCCGCAGAGCCTACGCTGAGGACAAACTGAAGAACTACCCCTTGAGCGTCGATTCCCTGCAATACGAAGCCGTGGTCGAGACCCTCTCCAACATGGGCTTCCTGTGGGGAGAATGGAAAAGCGGCTATGTCGAAAATGCCAACCAGCCTCTTTTCACCCTGGGGGACAGCACCTTTACCACGAGCGATTTTTACAACTCGCTCATCTACGACATGGACAAATACGACGAACGTTCGGAATTGCGCCAAATCGTCCAGGACAAATTCAACGATTTCGCCAGTTCGATGGCCTTGGGCATGTATGTTCGCGATCTGCCCCAAACCGACAAACGTATCCGATCTTCGGTCGAAGAGTTCCGCCGCAAAGCCATCATCCAAATGCTGACCGACAATTTCTGCGCCGAGCGTTTGAACGAGGTCGATCCCGATACCTTGATGGCACTCTACAACCAGGACACCACCCGCTATATGTGGGGACAGCGGGCCCATTACCAGGTTGTCATGTGTCGCGATGCCGCCACCGCCGAGCGTGTCCGCCAGATGATGCAACAGGGGAAAGACTACCGGGAGGTCCTCTCGCAGCTCAACAGGGGTCTGGCTTCGGTAGCCGAAGGGTATGAACTCACCGAAGAGACAGCCAAAGTTTTCAAACCGGACTTCGAGATCCGTCTCGGTGCTTCGGACATCATCCAGGAAGGAGACAATTATTTCGTCTTCAACATCCTGGAAATCCTCCCTCCGCAACGGAAAACCTACGACGAAGCCCTCGGGGAGGTTCGGGAAGATTACTATGCCCTGTGTGCCGAACGCTATCCCGCCCTGCTGCGCAGAGGACATTCGGTCGAAATTTACAAAAAACAGCTGAAGGCTTTGGAGAAAGCCGTGAACGCCGAAAAGAAAAAACGCGGTATCGAATAACCGAAAACGCCGTTTTGCATACGATAGCGACCATGAAAAACCTTTGGGGAGCAGCGATCGGACTTGCCGTGGCCTCCGCTTTTTCCTGCGGATGCGACCGGATAAAAGGTTACGTGTCTACCCTGCGGGGCGACGACCGCAACCCGCCGGTAGCACGCGTGTACGATACATATCTCTACCGCAGCGACCTGCACCACATCGTCCCCAAAGGATCCTCCCCTCAGGACAGCGCCGCTATCGTCTCCCGCTACATCGACGCCTGGATCACTCGCCAACTGATCCTCAAGACGGCACAGATGAACATGCCGGAAGGCGATCTGGAAAAAGAAATCGCCGACTTCCGGGAACTGCTGCTCACCGGGCGGTACGAACAGAAAATCATTTCCGAGCGGCTCGATACGCTGGTGGCCGAGTCGGACATCGAGGAGTATTACCAGGCCAACAAAAACAACTTTATCCTGGACAAGGACATCCTTTGCTGGTCTTACCTGCCGATCACTTATTGCGACGAGGCGCTGCGCAAAAAACTCCGTACGGCTTTCGCCCGGGACAAGGCTCCCTCCGACTGGACCAAGCGCCACAAAAACCCCGACGGTTCGACCCTGCCCTGGAATTGGGAAGCCGGCGTGGAAGAGGCCATGAAAGAGGCTTCGTACAACGCTCCGCTTATCCGGGATGAATGGACCGAATTGGAAACCTTGACAGGGAAATACGAAACGGACGAGGATTTTGCTGCTTCTGCCGCACAAAAAAAAGGTTACTCCTTTGTGGCAAAAAATACCGATGGTGTATATTTGGGCCGCGTTTCCCAATACCTGCGACGCGGCGCACAGGCTCCGATAGAGTATGCCCATCACCAGATCAAAAGCATTCTCTTGAACCGCCGCATGGCCGAAACACTCCGTCAAGCCAACGCTGAACTGAGACAACAAGCAGAAGAAAACCAAAAAATCGAAATATTCGACCTCCATGAAGATAAATAGATTTGCACTTGCCACCGCCGCATTTGCTTGCCTGGCACTTCAGGCCTCCGCGCAACAAACCCCTGCAGAACAAGCCGCAGCTGACACGCTCGAACAGGTACAAGATACCCTGCCGCCTCGTTCTCCCCAAGCGTACAAGATCGACGGAGTAGCCGCCATCGTAGGCGACGACGCCGTGCTCGAATCGGACATCGAGGGAGCCTATACCCAACGACAGATGAACGGCGAATACCTGGACGAGAGCGACAAATGCAGCATCCTCGAACAGTTGATCACCGACAAGATGCTGGCCTACCAGGGACAGGTGGACAGTCTGGAAGTTACCGACAGTGAAGTGAGCAACCAGGTAGCCCAAACCATCGAACGGCTGGCTTTGAGTGCCGGATCGGTCAACAAGATGCTGGAGCTCTACCAGAAACCCGACGAAGAAACGATGGCGGCCGACCTGACCCCCATTATCCGCTCGCAGGCCTTTGCCACTGCCATGAAAAAGGAACTCATCGGCGACCTCAACCCTTCGCCGGAGGATGTCCGCCGCTTTTTCAACCGCATCCCCAAGGACTCCCTGCCGGTATTCGAGGAGGAGTTTGAACTGGCCACCCTCGTGCTGCGCCCCAAACCCAGCCAGGAAGCCATCGACGAAGTTGTTAACCGCCTTACCCAGATGAAAAAGGACATCGAAGCAGGCACGTCCGACTTCCGCATGATGGCCATCCTGTACTCCGACGACGCCGGTTCGGCTTCCAACGGAGGTGTCTATGAAAACGTGAGCAAGGGGCAGTTCGTCAAACCGTTCGAGGCGGCCGCTTTCAACCTGGACGAAGGCGAAATCTCCGATCCGGTCGAGACGGAATACGGCTACCACATCATCCAGGTACTCAAACGCCGGGGCGAACAACTCGACCTGCGCCACATCCTGATGAAACCCAAACTCATGCCGGATGACTTGCAAAAAGCACAAGCCCGCATGGACAGCATCGTAGCCAAAGTCCGCACCGGAGAATTGAATTTCAACGATGCCGTCAAACGTTTCTCCCAGGACGAAGCCACACGTTACAACAACGGCAACATGCTCAATATGTACACCGGCGAAAGCGCTTTCAAGGTAACGGAACTCGACCGCAACCTCTACTACGCGGTGAGCAACCTCCAGGCCGGACAGGTGTCCGATCCGGTCTTCATCGAGGACGGCCGCTCGGGCGACTATTACGCCATCTACTACGTACGCAAACACAGCCAGACGCATACCGCCGATTATTCGCAGGATTTCGACAAACTCAAGACCCTCGCCAAACAGGAGATGGAGGACAACATCATCAAGGAATGGGTCAGCAAAAAATCGAAAGAAATCTTCATCCACATCAACGACGACTGGAAGGATTGTCCTTTTCTTTCCGAGTGGCAAAAAGCCCAGCGAAACTAACACCTTCTTTCACGTCATAAACACCTCTTTCCGCCGGGAAACATCCTCATGAGCGACATCATCAAAGTACTGCCGGACCACATCGCCAACCAGATCGCTGCAGGCGAAGTGGTACAACGCCCCGCTTCGGTAGTGAAGGAGCTCATGGAAAATGCGGTCGATGCCTCCGCCACGCACATCATTGTCTCCGTCCGTCAGGGAGGTCGGCAACTGATCAAGGTTACGGACAACGGTTGCGGGATGAGTCCCACCGATGCCCGCAACAGTTTCCTGCGGCATGCCACCTCGAAAATCTCCTCGGCCGAGGATCTTTTCCACCTGCATACCAAAGGTTTCCGGGGCGAAGCTTTGGCCTCCATCGCCGCCGTCGCCCAAGTCGAGCTGACCACACGCCGGGCGGAAGACGAACTGGGCGTGCGCATCTGCATCGAAGGCTCGGAGTACAAAAAAACGGAATCGCTCCCGGCAGCCGTCGGCACGACCCTGGCGGTAAAGAACCTGTTTTTCAACATCCCTGCGCGGCGGAACTTTCTCAAATCCGATACGATCGAATTTTCCCGCATTGCCGACGAATTCGTCCGCGTGGCTCTCGCCCATCCCGAACTGGCTTTCGAGCTGTACCGGGACGATACGCTGGTGCACAAACTTTCCCCTTCGGGATTGCGCCGACGGATCGTTTCCATCTTCAAGTCCAATACCGACAACAAGTTGGTCCCGGTCGAGGAAAATACCGACATCGTCAAGATCGGCGGTTTCGTCTACAAGCCCCAGTATGCCCGTGCCAAGGGAAGCGAGCAGTTCCTGTTCGTCAACCGCCGTTTCGTCAAGAGCCCCTATCTGTCCAGCGCGGTATTTTCCGCCTTCCAAGGGCTGATCCCCGAACGGCACTACCCGGGCTATTTCCTCTACTTCGAGATCGACCCGGCACGCATCGACGTCAACATACACCCGACCAAGACCGAGATCGGGTTCGACGACGAGCGGACCATCTATTCGTTCCTCCGGGCTGCCATCCGGCATTCGCTGGGGCAGTACAATGTGCTGCCTTCGATCGACTTTTCGCAGGATCCGGAGATAAACCGCATCCTGGATCATCCTTCGGACCATCCGCAGCAGCCACGCATCCTCTTCGACCCTTCGTACAATCCTTTCGCGGAAGAGGCCTCCGGGGTCGGCGGCGGGCAAGCTTCCGGTCGCGGGGGCGTTGCCCCCGCGACCGGAAGGCTTGCCCGCCCCGCCGACCCGGAGGCACAGGACGCCTTCCCGGACTTCCCCATCGACCCGGAACGGGAAGACTTTCCCCCCGAGACCCAAGGGCGTCTCTTTGCCGCCGACAGCCCGCAGGACGAAGCCCCCTCCCCCACCTCGGACAAACGATACACCCTGATCAACGGCCGCTACATCCTTACCCATATCAAAACGGGCATCCTGCTGGTGGATCCGCTGCGGGCGCATTGGTGCATCCTGTACGAAAAATTCCTGCGGAGCGTCCGTTCGCGCGGTTCGCTCTCCCAGCAAATCCTGTTCCCGATCACCCTGACCTTGAGCCCTTGGCAGATTCCGCTGTTCGATCAAGTCAAGGACGAACTCTCCAGCGCCGGATTCCACTTCGAACCCCGGGACGGCGAAACGGTACGCATCCTCGGCATTCCGCCCGGAGTGGGAGAAGGGCAAGCCGAAAACCTGGTCTTCTGCGTGCTGGACGACTACAAAGCCGAACGCCCCACGGGAGAAGCCCTGGAACGAAACATCGCCCGCAGCCTTTCCCGCGCCCTGCGGATGTCCAAACCCGAAACACTCACCCAGGGGGAGATGGAAACCCTGATCACCGACCTGTTCGAGTGCGAAGAACCGGCTCTGTCCCCCAACGGAAAGCCGACGTTCGTCAAAATAGGCCTGGACGAACTCGAAAAGAAATTCGACTGAAAAAACAAACATGAGTTACAATACCTTCCAACCGGGGCGCTACCAGATGCTGCCCGAGATGACCAAATACCTGCTGGTGATCAACGGCTTGATATATCTGGCCACCTACGTGTTGTCGAATACCCCCCTGCGCCCGTTTTTCGAATCGCTCGCCCTCTACCAACCGGGCACTCCCGACTTCCACCTGTGGCAGATCTTCACCAGCGTGTTCATGCACGGGAGTTTTCTCCATCTGTTTTCCAACATGTTCTCCCTGTGGATGTTCGGAGCGGTGATCGAAAACATTTGGGGCGGAAGGCGCTTTCTGACCTATTACCTGGTTACTGCCGTAGGCGCGGGAGTGCTGTACCTGCTGGTCAACCAGATCGAAATCGGGATCGCCGCTGGAAAACTGCTCTCCGAAGGCGCTCCGCAAGCGCTCCTGGACGCACTCCGGAAGACCTCGGACCTCGACGTAGCCAACAGCCTCATCGCCCAGACAGGCATCCCCTTGGACGGCGATCTGCTGAGCAAATACTACTGGACCGTGCATTCGAGCGTCGTAGGAGCTTCGGGGGCCGTCTTCGGCATCATCCTGGCCTTCGGCATGATGTTCCCCAATTCACTGATCTACCTCTATTTCGCCATCCCGATCAAGGCCAAATGGTTCGTGATCGGCTACGGCGTATTCGAATTTATCTCCGGCATATCCGGCATCCAAAGCGGCATCGCGCACTTCGCCCACGTGGGCGGCATGCTCTTCGGCTACCTGATGATCCGGTACTGGAAAAAACGCGGAATCTTCCGATAACCCACCCATTTCACTGCGACATGTCCCGAAAACAAGACGTTTACGACTACCTCACTGCACACGGCATCCCTTTCCAGGCGTACGACCACCCGGCCACTCCCACCATCGAAGAAGCCGAGAAGTACTGGCGGCAGGACGGTTCGATGCACTGCAAGAATCTGTTTTTCCGCAACAAGAAAGGCGACCGCCATTACCTGGTCATCTTCGACTGCGCCCAAAACCTGGCCATCCACGACCTGGAACAGCGGCTGCATCAGGGCAAACTGACCTTCGCCTCCGAAAAACGGATGGAACGCTACCTGGGGCTGCTCCCCGGCTCGGTGTCGCCCTTCGGACTGATCAACGACCCGGAAAACCACGTGTACCTCTTTGCCGACCGGAACCTGCTCGACCAGCCGGCCTTGAGTTTTCACCCCAACGACAACACCGCCACCGTCGTCATCCGTACGCCGGATTTCCTGCGTTACCTCGAACTCTGCGGCAACGCCTACGAATTTACCGACCTGTACTGAACAGGCAGACGATTTTTTCTCTACCTTTGAGGAGATCACACGATTGTGTATCCTTAAACACCCTATAGACCATGAAAAGATTCGCTCTCGTACTGCTGATGAGTTTCTGCGCCTGCTGCGCATTGCAGGCACAAGACACCAAGTCGGACATCATGTCCTACCTGCGTAACGAAGGATATGCCCCCTCGTACGACTCGGACGGAGACATCGTGTTCAAAATAGAGGGATATGCCTATTACGCCCTTGTCCGGGACAATGAAGACTATTCCCTTGTCGAGATCCGCGCACAATTCCGCACAGAAGACAAGTCGCTCAGCGAACTCTACCAGATCGCCAATGACTTCAATCTCAGCAAGTACCTCTGCAAATGCTCGGCCTACCGCAACAAAAATGGAGACAATGTTTGCTCGATCAGCATGGAGTTCGTCACCTCATCGGCCTCGATGACAAATTATCAGATGGGACACGTCTTGAGGCTACTGCCCGGATGTGTCGACGATTTACTGAATGAAATCTGACCTCTGAAGGACCGAAGGCCAACGGGGCGATCCTTACAAAGCATCGCCCATCGCCGCGATCCAAGCCTCCATCCGCGCCGAAGTCTTCTCCGGTTCGTTTTCCTGATCTGCCGCCAGCCCCACGAGTTGTCCCTGCACCAGGGCCATCGAAGCGGTGAAGTGGTAGTCCTGGGGGGCATACGCCCCGCAAAACCGACAACCCGTTCCCCGGAGCGCTTCGTACAATCGGCCGATCCCGTCGCAGAACGTCGTATCGTACGCGTACGAATCGCCGCAGCCGAACAGTCCGACCGCCTTGCCCGACAGGTCCTTGGACGCCAACCGATCGACAAAATCCTGCCAGTCGTCCTGCAAGTCGCCCGCCCCCCAGGTGGACGTTCCCAGCAGCAATACCTCATACGCCTCGACCTGCGTCGCATCGGCCGAGGCCACATCGTGCACGTCGCCCGGTTCCACGCCCAAGCGCTGCGCGATCTGTCCGGCCAATTCCTGGGTGGTGCCGGTGGACGAACCGTAAAAAATACCGATCTTCTTCATCTTTTCCTGTGTTTTAAGTTGTCCTGGACAAAGATAAAGCCCGGGGACGGCGGTTCCCCTCCCCGAAAATGGCGATTTTTCCCATCCTCCTCCCCACGAACGATGAAATCCGAACTGTTTTGACGATATATTAACCCGCAGGTAACCGCCCATACCTCCCTATGCCTTATTTTTGTTCCGACGATCAAAACACAACGATTTCTCCCATGAAAACACGCTTTCTTCTCGCCTTGGCACTCTTTGCGCCTTTGCTGGCTGCCGGAGGGCCGAAAAACGTCAAAGGATACGTTTATCAGGACGACAACCGCAACGGTGTCTTCGACAAAACGGAAAAAGGTATCCCCGGTGTAGCCGTGAGCAACGGCCGCGAAGTGGTGCTCACCGACCGGAAAGGCCGCTACCAACTGCCCGTGAGCGGTCCTTGCGAAATCTTCGTGATCAAACCTGCCGGCTACGCCACCCCGACCAACCGCTACGGCCTCTCCCTGTCGTACTACCTGTACCGCCCGGAAGGTTCCTCCACCCGGATGAAATACCCGGGCATCGCTCCCACCGGGGAGCTTCCCTCCTCGGTCGATTTTCCGCTCTATCTCCAGGACGAACCGGAGGATTTCCGTATCCTGGTCTTCGGCGACCCGCAGTGCCGCGACCGGCAAGACGCGGAATACTTCGGCCGGGAAGTCATCCAGCCGCTGATGGACAGCACCGGGAAATTCGCCTTCGGCGTCATGCTGGGCGACATCGCTTTCAACCAACTGGAGGTATTCGAACCCGTGATGCAGCGTGCCGCCTTGCTGGGCATTCCCTGGTACCCGATGCCGGGCAACCACGACCACAACCAGGACAAGGACATCCCGCACGATTCCCTGGGCACCGAGACTTACATGAACTTCTTCGGCCCGGCTACCTATGCCTTGAACTATGGCAAGGTGCACCTGATCATCACCGACGACATCATCCTGCCCAACCCCACGGGAAAGACCCAGTACATCGGCGGGCTGACCGAAAAACAACTGGCCTTTATCGAGAACGACCTTCGTTTCGTTCCCAAAGACCACCTGGTGATCTTCGCCGGACACATCCAGCTCTTCGACACCAACCCCAAAGCGGAAACCTTCCGCCATGCCGACCGCCAGCGTCTGTTCGACCTGTTGGCCGAATACCCCCATACGCTGTCCCTTTCGGCGCACACGCACTACATCCGCACCGTATTCTTCGACGAGAAAGACGGTTGGAAGGGGGCCGAACCGCACCTGCACCTCAATGCCGGGGCCACCTGCGCCGACTGGTACAAGGGTCTGCCCGACCCCTACGGCCAGCCCAACGCCATGATGCGCGACGGCAGCCCGCAAGGTTACTTCACCCTCGAGATCGACGGCAACCGCTTCACACACACCTATCACCCGAGCCGCCAGGCCGACTTTTACCAGATGAGCCTCGCTGTGGCCGACAGCCTGCACACCGGTTCGCCCATCGCCCTCTACGCCAATTTCTACAACGGCAACGAGCGCTGCGAGGTATCCTTCCGTATCGACCAGGGCGAATGGATGCCCATGAAACAGACCGTCGCAACCGACCCGACCTTCACCGCCCTGAATAAACTGTGGAACAACCCGTCCTACAAACTTCCGGGTCGCAAAGTATCCGGCGCGGCCAAGACCTACCACCTGTGGCAAGGCGAGATACCTGCCTTCTCCTCCCCCGGGGTACACGTGGCGGAGGTGCGCGCCACCGACCTCTACGGACGCACCTACACCGAAAAACTGATCTTCGAGGTGCTGTAAGCGCCTCCTCATTCCTTTATCCCAGCATTCGGGTAGTTTCGGCGAAAACTTTCGCCGAAACTACCCGGATGCTTTTTTTCCCGCCCTTTTGGGAACTGCAAAAAAAGATCCCGAAAGCAAATGACAAACGGGAAAAAACATTTCCATAAAAGACAAAAAAAAATC
>DVLY01000095.1 GCA_018715295.1 Candidatus Merdimorpha stercoravium
AATTGGATAAAATTCCTGCTGACCGAAGAGGGAAAGATCGACGAGATGCTCCGATCCCGCATGCACGACTCCTTGTACGCCCAATATCGGATACTCAACGAGTGTTTGGAATACCACTTGCTGGGAAATCATTTGCTGGAGGACGGTTTTTCGTTGGTGGTAGGAGGCTTGTATTTTTCAAACAAGAAATGGTTTGGAAAAGGACGGAAGATCGTAACCGACGAACTGAACGAGCAAGTATTGGAAGATGGGGGACATTTTGAGCTCAGTCCGATGTATCATCGTATTTTGTTCGGGCGCTTGTTGGACTGCATCCACATGGTGCAGGTATATTCCGATACTTTGCCCGGCACAGGAGACCTGTTGCATTTTTTGCGGGAAAAAGCATCACAGATGCGGGGATGGATGGATCATGTGCGTTTTGCTGACGGGACGTTCCCCCTGTTGAACGATTCTGCCGAGGGAATCGCTTATACGGACTTGCAATTGGACGATTATGCCGACCGTCTCGGTATCCCGGCTTCTACCAGTTCCTTGAGTAGTTCCGGATACCGGAAGATCGTCCACCCCCGGTACGAATGCTTCGTCGATATCGGTCATATCGGCCCGTCTTATATCCCAGGACATGCCCACGCAGATACCTTCAACTTTGTCCTGAGGGTCGATGGATGCGATACGATATGCGACACGGGTATCTCTACGTACGAAAAAAACCAGCGGAGACACTACGAACGTTCCACCCAGGCGCACAACACGGTTATCGTAGCGGGAGAAAATTCGTCGGATGTATGGGGGGGATTCCGCGCCGGACGCAAAGCCGAGGTAAAAATAGAAAAAGATACCCCCGAAGAGATCATCGCCCGGCATAACGGGTATCGTCCGATGGGCATCGTTCACCGCAGAGGATGGTGCTTCACCCCGACAAGCATCGAGGTAACGGATCGCGTTTTCGATCCCCACGCACGGGAACACACCGCCATCCTGAACTTAAGCCCGGATTTCATACTCGAAGGCAATGTTCTGTATAACATCCGGACTCGTATCGAGATACAGGGAGCCGAAAAAATAGAAATCGTCCCGGAACGTATTTCCAGGAAGTACAATGAATTTATCGAGATAAAAAAAGTCCGGATCCAATTTTCGGACACCTTAAAAATCCATATCGAAATACTATGAAGATTCTGGTCGTATCCTGTTCGTACTATCCCGAGATAGGTGCCGCTCCCGTACGGATCACCAATCTGGCCGAAGGGCTGAAAGAAAAAGGATGTCAGGTAGATGTATTGACTTGTATGCCCAACTATCCGAAAGCCAGGATATTCGATGCTTACAAGGGAAAAATTTTCCTGCACGAAAAAATAAACGGGATCGACATCTACCGATATATCCACTATCCTTCGAACTCAAAAAAAGCTCTCCCACGCGCCATCAGCATGGTGTCCTTCGGGGTGATGCTGTGGTTGTTCGGACTTCGGGTCAAAAAAATCCGCTCGTACGATCGAGTGATCGTTCAATCCCCCCCCATCATCAGTGCTTGGTCGGCCATGGTCCTGTTGAAAGGACTATACCGTCGGAAAATCATCTTGAACATCTCCGACCTGTGGCCTCTCTCCGCCGTAGAATTGGGTGCCTTGCGTGCCGGAAGCCGCATGCACAAGATGCTATGCCGGGTGGAAAAAAGCATGTACCGCCACGCTGACGCCATCTGCGGACAATCGCAAGAAATTTTGGATCACATAAAAGCCATCGTCGGGGAGAAACCCTGCTTTCTCTATCGGAATCTGCAACGGGGGCTCTCCGGGTCGTCTTCAACAGAAAAAACTCCCCGCACCGAAGGCTTCCAGATCGTCTATGCCGGACTGTTGGGCATTGCCCAGGATATACTTTCCATCGTGCAGCACATCGATTTTGCCGCACTCGGATGCCAGTTTCACTTGTACGGCTCCGGAAACCAAGCCGACGAAATAGAAACATTCCTGAAAGAACATCCCCATTCAAATGTTCATTTGCATGGAACTCTGCCTAAAAAAGAACTGGCAGCCATCCTTCCTCGATATCATGCCTCTATCGTTCCGCTGACCACGGCCATAAAAGGAGCCGTTCCGTCCAAAATATTCGACTTGGCTGCAGCACAGGTCCCTATCTTGTTTTGTGGCGGAGGAGAAGGGGCTCGGATCGTGGAAAAATACGGGATCGGACTAACCTCATCCCCTTCTGATTACCCGGCGCTGGAGAAAAATATCCGGATCCTTTGCGGGATGTCTGCGGAAGAATACGACCGATTGATCCGCCGTGAGGGGGAGGTCTGCGAAAACGACCTTAACTTTGACAAACAAATGACACGTTTTTGCTCCTTCTTGAAAGACATGAACCACTGAACGCCGCTTTGCATATCCCGGGATAAAACATTAGTTTTACGGAAAAATTTTTGTCATGAAAGGAATCGTCCTGGCCGGAGGCAGCGGCACCCGTCTGTACCCCATCACCAAAGGGGTCAGCAAACAACTGTTGCCTGTTTTCGACAAACCGATGATCTACTACCCCCTGTCGGTACTGATGCTCTGCGGCATCCGGGAGATCCTGATCATCACCACACCGGAAGACCAGGCCGCATTCCGCCGTTTGCTGGGAGACGGACGCTCGCTGGGCCTGCGGTTGGAGTACGCCGTACAACCCGTCCCTGAAGGCCTGGCACAGGCTTTTCTGATCGGACGCGAATTTGTCGGCAACGACAGCGTATGTCTGATCCTGGGCGACAACCTCTTTCACGGGCAAAGTTTCTCCGCCATGCTCCGCGAGGCGGTCCGCACCGCCGAAGAGCAGCAGAAAGCTACCGTATTCGGCTACTATGTATCGGACCCGCAGCGATACGGCGTGGTGGAATTCGACCAAAGCGGCAACGCCGTATCCATCGAGGAAAAACCCGAACATCCCAAATCCAATTACGCCGTGGTAGGCCTTTACTTTTATCCCAACCGGGTGGTAAAAGTTGCCGGACAGGTAAAGCCCTCGGCGCGGGGAGAACTCGAAATCACGAGCGTAAACCAAGCCTTCCTGCAGGACGGGCAACTGAAAGTACAACTGCTGGGGCGCGGATTCGCATGGCTGGATACCGGCACGTTCGACAGCCTGTCGGAGGCTTCGACTTTCGTAGAAACGATCGAAAAACGACAAGGCCTCAAGATCGCCTGCCTCGAGGAGATCGCCTACAACCAAGGATGGATCTCGCGCGAAGCCCTGCGCGAGGCGGCGGTGCCGATGGCCAAAAACAGCTATGGACGATACCTGCTCGACCTGGCCGAAAAATAATCCGACGAAAGCCATGGAGATCATCGAAACCGACATAAAAGACGTACTGGTGCTGCGTCCCCGAGTATTCGAGGATGCACGGGGATATTTTCTGGAGAGTTACAACCAGGAGGTCTTCGACCGGGCGGTAGGCCGCCCCATCCGTTTCGTGCAGGACAACCTCTCCCGCTCTTCGTATGGCGTGGTGCGGGGATTGCACTTCCAGCAAAGCCCTCATGCGCAGTCCAAACTGGTCAGCGTCGTTTCGGGACGGGTATTGGACGTAGCAGTGGACATCCGGAGGGGTTCGCCTACATTCGGACGACATGTGGCGGTGGAACTCTCGGACGAAAATCACCTGCAACTGTTCATCCCCCGCGGTTTTGCGCACGGATTTGCCGTATTGAGCCCGCAGGCCGTCTTTACGTACAAGTGCGACAATTTTTACGCTCCGCAAAGCGAAGCCGGCATTGCTTTCGACGATCCCGCTCTGGGCATCGATTGGCGCGTGCCGACTGGCGAGGCGATCCTCTCGGAAAAAGACCGGCTCCATCCGGTGTTGGAACATGCCAAATGCTTCGATGACAACGAACCGCTCTACTGAAGTGAAAATATTGGTAACCGGTGCAAACGGGCAGCTGGGGCGTTCGCTGCAAAAGATCAGCCCCGACTATCCGCAATACGAGTGTCTTTTCACCGACATGCCCGAGGTGGACATTACGGACAAAGCGTACGTCTCCCGCCTGGTAAAAGAACAAGGTATCGCCCTGATCGTCAATTGCGCGGCTTATACGGCGGTAGACCGGGCGGAGAGCGAACCGGAGCTTGCCGAGCGGATCAACGCCTTCGGTCCGGCGGTCCTGGCCCAAATAGCAACTGAAAACCACATCGGGTTGATCCACATCTCCACCGACTACGTATTCCCCGGCACGGGCGACCGTCCGCTGAAGGAAGACGACGAGCCGGATCCCTGCAGCGTCTACGGGCGTACCAAGTGGGAAGGGGAAAAAGCACTCGAAGCCTCGGGATGCGACGCGACGATCCTCCGCACGGCATGGCTCTACTCGGAATTCGGGAACAACTTCGTCAAAACCATGCTCCGGTTGGGAAAACAACGCCCCGAGGTATCGGTGGTATGCGACCAAATCGGATCGCCAACCTATGCCGAAGATTTGGCCCGCGCCATCCTGCTGTTGGCCGGAAAGCCCTCGAAAGGGTTCCGGAGGTATCATTACACGGCCCGGGGCGAGGTCAGTTGGTACGATTTTGCCCGGACCATCTTTGAACTGTACGGCCTGAAGACTCCGGTAAAAGCCATCCGAACGGGAGAATATCCCTCCGTAGCCCCGAGACCTGCCTACAGCGTACTCTCGAACGAAAAAATACAAGAGGAAGGCATCCCCGTCCCCCTGTGGAAGGATTCGCTGCGACGATGCCTGGAAACGATCAAACAACGAGAAAAATGATGGAAAAGCGCCATATCCTCATCACCGGAGGAGCCGGTTTTATCGGCTCCCACGTGGTACGTCTGTTTGTCAACAAATATCCCGACTACCACATCGTCAATCTGGACAAGCTGACCTATGCCGGCAATCTGGCCAACCTGAAAGACATCGAAAAAGCCCCGAACTACACATTCGTAAAAGCCGACATCTGCGATTTTGAAATGATCCTCTCGCTGCTGCAGCAGCACCGCATCGACGGCATCATCCACCTGGCGGCCGAAAGCCACGTGGACCGCTCGATCAAGGATCCGTTCACCTTTGCCCGCACCAACGTCCTGGGTACCTTGAGCCTCCTCCAGGCGGCGAAACTCTACTGGGAATCCCTCCCGGAAGGCTACCAGGGGAAGCGTTTTTATCACATCTCGACCGACGAGGTTTACGGCGCACTGGAGCTGACCCATCCGGAAGGCATCAAGCCGCCTTTTACCACCACAGCTTCCTCGTCGGAGCATCACCTGGCCTACGGGGAGGAGTTCTTTTACGAAGATACCCCGTACCAGCCCCACAGTCCGTATTCGGCTTCGAAAGCCTCGTCCGACCATTTCGTACGGGCTTTTCACGATACTTACGGCATGCCGACGGTGGTTACCAACTGTTCGAACAACTACGGGCCGTACCAGTTTCCCGAAAAACTCATCCCGCTCTTCATCAACAACATCCGCCACGGAAAGCCGCTGCCCGTCTATGGGAAAGGTGAAAATGTGCGCGACTGGCTCTACGTCGAGGACCATGCGCGGGCCATCGACCTGATCTTCCACCGGGGGAAAACGGCCGATACGTACAACATCGGGGGCTTTAACGAGTGGAAAAACATCGACCTGATCCGCGTGCTCATCCGCACGGTCGATCGTTTGCTGGGGAATGCGCCAGGGACGAGCGAACACCTGATCACCTACGTGACCGACCGGGCCGGACACGACTTGCGCTATGCGATCGATTCGACCAAACTGCAGAGGGAACTGGGCTGGGAGCCTTCCCTGCAATTCGAGGAGGGGATCGAAAAGACGGTTCGCTGGTATCTGGACAACCAGGAGTGGCTCGACCAGGTAACCAGCGGAGAGTACCAGAACTACTACCGGAAGATGTACGGCTCGAAAGCATAAACCATCCTTCCTCACGGAAAAAACAAGTCTGACCCTATGGAAACTCCGGACTTCCCGATGGAAAAAGGCTACCTGCAGGTCTATACCGGCAACGGGAAAGGCAAAACTACGGCGGCCTTCGGCCTGGTTCTGCGCGCGGCGCTGGCCGGCAAGCGGGTATTCGTGGGACAGTTCGTCAAGAGCATGCGCTACCACGAGACCGGGATCGAATCGCTCCTTCCCCGGATCCACACCGAACAGTTCGGCCGGGGTTGCTTTCTGGACCGATCGGCCGAAGAAGAAGACCGAGCGGCTGCGCGGGAAGGTTGGGACCGCTGCCGGGAAGCTCTCACAGGGGATGCTTACGACCTGGTAATCCTCGACGAGCTGAACATTGCCCTGCATTTCGGTTTGCTGGAGGTAGAGCAGGTCATCGAGGGCTTGAGGGGACGCGGGGCGCACGTAGAAGCGGTCGTTACCGGGCGATATGCTCCCCAGGCGCTCATCGACGCGGCCGACTTGGTAACCGAAATGACCGAAGTAAA
>DVLY01000096.1 GCA_018715295.1 Candidatus Merdimorpha stercoravium
CTTTTTCTCGCGTAAAAACAGTCGTTCATCCGGACTATGCACGCTTCGAGGAGTTTGTCCGAAGGCTGCCTCAGGAGGATTTCCCGGTCGATCGCGTCTTCTGCGACCGCCGCAATACGGTCATCGCCACGCACGACCAGGGCGTCCCGATGGTCGTCAAGAAATACGCACGCCCTACCCTGTTCAATTGTTTCATCTACACCTTCTTTCGCCCTTCCAAAGCCCAAAGAGCCTATCGGTATGCCCTGCGGCTGGCTCGCTGCGGGGTCGAAACGGCTGCTCCGATCGGGTACGTACATGTATATCGGCGGGGTATCTTCCATACCGGCTGTTTTCTTTGTCGTTTTCTCCCCTATCCTACCCTTGCCGATGCCAAAGAACTCGACGAAGACGAAAAACGACAACTCGGCGAAGACTTTATCGCTTTTACCGTCTCTCTGCACCGGCACAGGCTGCTCCCGGGCGATTACAACCCGGGGAATATCCTGTACCACAAAGATCCCGATGGGAAATACCGCTTCGCTTTGGTGGACATCAATCGGTTTCACTTCGGGAAAGCAGCCATGTCGCACTGCATGCGCTCGTTCACACAGCTCTCCGGTGTCCGCCTTTCACAACTGGCCGCCCTTATCCGCCGGTATTGCGACGTTCGTCATTGGAACCTGAAACGCGCCTGGAAGTATTTCCTGTTCTACCGCCGTTCGCTCTGCCGGAAAGAACGTATAAAATCCAAGTTCAAATCCCTGTTGGGACTATTGCCCTGACCCTTTCGGAAACGTTGGGTTTGCCGCATAGAAAGCCCCGCGGTTAGACGCAGGAAGGTCCCCTCCCCTGCCGGTACAACGGGTCGGACGATCTATTCTTTTATACGAAATAACGACTGACAATCTTCTAATAAACAGGTATTTGAAAAAAAAGCTTTCCCGCAAGGGAAAGCGTTTTTCCAAATCTAAAGGAGAATACCCCCTGTGGTCAGTTTTCGAACGACTGCATGTGGATCAACTTGGCGTACATCCCTCCCAAGGCCAGCAGTTGTTCGTGGGTGCCCTGTTCGATGATCCTCCCCTGACTCATCACCACGATCAGGTCGGCGTTCTGAATGGTGGACAGGCGGTGGGCCACCACGAAGCTCGTATGTGCGCTCATGAGGTTTTCCAAGGCATTCTGTACCAGTTTCTCGCTTTCGGTGTCCAGAGCCGAGGTCGCCTCGTCCAAGAGCAGGATGGGTGCATTCTTGAGCACCGCCCGGGCGATGCACAGGCGTTGGCGCTGTCCGCCGGAGAGCCGAAGGCCGGCATCGCCGATGTTCGTATCGAACCCTTCGGGAAGTCTTTCGATAAATTCCATGGCGTTGGCTACCTGCGCCGCCCGAAGGATTTCCTGATCCGTCGCATCGGGTTTTCCCAGCAGCAGGTTATTGCGGATCGTGTCGTTGAACAGGAGCGATTCCTGGGTTACCAACCCGCAAAGCCCCCGAAGGTCGGACAGGCGGATGTCCCGGATGTCGTGCCCGTCGATGGCGATGCTCCCGCCCGTTACGTCGTAGAAACGGCACAGAAGGTTGGTGATGGTCGATTTGCCGCTGCCCGACTGCCCGACGATGGCGATGGTCTTCCCCTTGGGAACGGACAGCGAAAAGCCTTGAATAGCCTCTTTTTCCCCGTCGGGATAGCGGAAATGCACGTCGCGGAATTCGATGCAGCGGTCGAACGAGGGCTTTTGCACCGCGTGCGGGGCGTCGGTGATGGCTACCGGCGTGTCGATGACTTCGTAGATGCGCTGGGCGGCCGCCTCACCGCGTTTGATGTCCGCAAAGGCCAGGGCGATGTTCTTGGTCGGCTGGAGGATCTGGTAAAAGAGTGCCAGATAGGTGATGAACACCGAGGCCGTCAGGCTGGCATCCTTCATGATGAGCACCCCGGCATACCCCATGATGGAGATGATAATGGCCGAGCCGATCATCTCGGACAAGGGAGAGGCCAGTTCGCGCCGGCGCGAGATGCGGGCCAGTTGGTCGGAATACTCGTCGTTCACCCCGTCGAAACGCTTCTTGGAAAGCCGCGCAGCGTTGTACGACTTGATGACCTTCAGCCCGGTGAGGTCTTCCTCCACCAGGGAAAGCAGTACGCCGTATTTCTTGCGCGCCTTTTTCGAAGGCTCCTTGAGCGATTTGGAGATCCGCGTGATGGCATAGGCGGTAAAGGGCAGCAGGATGACGATGAACACCGTCAGGTTGGGACTGAGCAGGATCAGCGAGATCAGGATCCCGATGACCATCAGCGGGTCCTGTATCGTGCGCGAGAGCGAGGAAAAGATGGCCCACTGCACTTCCGTTACGTCCGAGGTGATGCGCGAGAGCAGGTCGCCCTTGCGTTTTTCCGAAAAGAACGACAGGTTGAGCGCCAGGATCTTGTCGTGGATCTGTTTGCGCAGCCGCTGCTCGATACCGATGTTGATGTACGAGAGGAACAGCCCGGCGAAATACCGCGAGACGTTCTTGAGCACGAAGAGCATGAACCCGGTAAAGCACACCCAGAACAACACCGTGGCCAGCGTATAGTGGTCCATCCAGTAGGTTACCTGGTAGTTGTAGAGTTGGGTGAGGTAATCCTTCACCCCTTCGGCGCCCTGGCTTTCCAGCACACTCACCCCGTCGATGATCCATGCCGGTTTTTCATAGACCTTTTCGGTCTCTCCGAAGATAAGACTCAACACCGGGATCAGGGCATAGGTGGACAGGAGCGTAAAAAGAACGGTCAGTATGTTGAATACGACCGTTCCGGCTACCAGTCTTTTGAAATGCCCCAGATTCTTGAAAAGGCGCAGGGTGTACTTCATGCTCTGCTGCGTGGGTACGCGATTTTTTTTTGTCTTAAGCGACAAAAATACTCAATTTTCCAGAGCCAGGGGTATTACTTCGTCCATTTTTTTGACGTAATGGAAGGTCATGCCCTTGCGGTAATCCTCGCGGATATCCTCGATGTCCTTGCGGTTGTCCTCGCACAGGATAATGTCGGTGATGTTGGCCCGGCGGGCAGCCAGGATCTTTTCCTTGATGCCCCCTACCGGCAGTACCTTCCCGCGCAGGGTGATCTCGCCCGTCATGGCGATCGACGGCTTGACTTTCCGTCCGGTGAGCACCGACACCAGCGAGGTGAGCATCGTGATGCCCGCCGAAGGCCCGTCTTTCGGCGTGGCGCCTTCCGGCACGTGGACATGCAGGTTGTACTTGGCGATCTCCTCCTCGTCCAGGCCGAACTGTGCGGCGTGCGACTTGATGTATTGCAGGGCGATGGTGGCCGATTCTTTCATCACGTTGCCCAGGTTTCCGGTCATGGTCAGTTCGCCCTTGCCCTTGAACTTGGTGGACTCGATGTAGAGAATATCGCCGCCTACCGACGTCCAGGCCAGTCCCGTGACCACTCCCGGCGTGTCGATCGTCTCGTATTTGTCCGACTCGCGGGAAATACCCAGGATCTTCTGCGCCTGCTCGAACGAGATGTCCGGATCGTATTTCTCGTGGGTAACATACTGTTTGGCGCAGTGGCGGACGATCTGGGCGATCTTCTTGTCCAACTGGCGCACACCGCTCTCGCGGGTGTACCCGTCGATGATCCGCTGGAGCACCTGGTCCGACAGGGTGATCGGGTGGCGTTTCATCCCGTGCTCCTGAAGCTGTTTGGGCAGCAGGTGGCGCTGGGCGATCTGGACCTTTTCCTCGAGCGTATAACCGTTCATTTCGATGATCTCCATCCGGTCCAACAGTGCCGGCTGGATGGTCGAAAGATTGTTGGCCGTGGCGATGAACAACACCCGGGAGAGGTCGTAGCCCGTTTCGAGGAAGTTGTCGTAGAACGTATTGTTCTGCTCGGGGTCGAGCACTTCCAGCATGGCCGACGAAGGGTCGCCCTGTATGCCGACCGAGAGCTTGTCGATCTCGTCCAGGACGAATACCGGGTTGGACACCCCGGCTTTCTTGATCGATTGGATGATCCGCCCGGGCATGGCCCCGATGTAGGTCTTGCGGTGGCCGCGTATTTCGGCTTCATCGCGCAGTCCGCCCAGGGAAATGCGCACGTACTTCCGCCCCAGCGCTTCGGCCACGGAGCGTCCCAGGGAAGTCTTACCCACCCCCGGAGGACCGTACAGGCACAGGATCGGAGCCTTCATGTCGCCCTTGAGCTTGAGCACGGCCATGTATTCGAGAATGCGTTTTTTGACGTCTTCCAGCCCGTAGTGGTCGCGGTCGAGGATGCGGGCGGCGCGCGAAAGGTCGAAACGGTCCTTGGAATACTCGTTCCACGGCAGGTCGAGCATCAGTTCCAGGTAGTTCCGCTGTACGGAATAGTCCGGGGTCTGGGGATTCATCCGCTGGAGCTTGCCCAGCTCCTTGTCGAAGATACGGGCAATGTCCTCGCTCCATTTTTTGGTTTTGGCCTTCTCGCGCATGTCTTCGACCTCGCTTTCGGCCGAGGAGCCGCCGAGTTCTTCGGCGATGGTCTTCATCTGCTGGTGCAGGAAGTACTCGCGCTGCTGTTGGTCGAGGTCCTCGCGCACCTTGGACTGGATGTCGTTGCGCAGGGCGGCGCGTTTGAGTTCGAAGTTGAGGAAACGCAGCACGGTAAGCCCCCGCTGGCGGACGTCGTCCAGGCTCAACAGTTCGTATTTCTGTTCGACCGGCAGGGAAATGTTGGCCGAGATGAAATTGATCAGGTAGCGGCGGTTGCGGATGTTCTCCATGGCAAAGAGCATCTCGGAAGACAGGTTGGCGTTTTCCGAGGAGAGTTTGCGCATCGTATCCTTGATCTCGTCCAGCAGCGCGACGAATTCCGAGGAATCGGTATCCACCTCCGCCTCGTCCTTCATCACGATCGAAGCGCGCAGGTACGGATCGCTCGCTACGATGGCTTCCACTTCCATCCGGCGGCGTCCCTGCAGGATGACCGTATAACTGCCGTCGGGCATCTTGAACATCTTGAGGATGCGCGCCACCACGCCCGTCTTGTAAATGTCTTTCTGCTCGGGGTTTTCCACCCGGGCGTCCGTTTGGGTCGAGACGGCCAGAATGCCGCCCTGACGTTCGCAGTCCTCCACCAGTCGGATGCTCGAAGGACGTCCTACGCTCACCGGCATGATGACACCGGGAAAGAGCACCATGTTGCGCAGCGGGAGCAGCGGCAGTACCGACGGATAAGTTTCCTCGGCAGCCGTGCCGTCGTCCTCTTCGTTGGAGGTCATGATGGGGATGATCTCCGAATCCCCCGAAAGGAATTGCTGCAATGACAATTTGTCCAGTTCTATCATGTGTTTTGTTTTTTCTTTAAGGTTTGACAGTCGTTTTCCGCCAAAATGTCAGCCCTGCTCTTTCGGTACATTCCCCCGGGGGT
>DVLY01000097.1 GCA_018715295.1 Candidatus Merdimorpha stercoravium
GGTTACAAAAAGGCCGATTATGCGGCCGCCTCTTCCTGGGCCTCGCGCTACATGTGGCTTACCGGTACCGTGATCCTGTTGGGGATTGTCCTGCACATGGTGAACTTCTGGGTGAAGATCCAGATCACCGGTCTTCCGGACGGAGTGGAAAACGACTACCAACTGGTGGTCGGCCTGTTCCAGAACAGCGCTCTGTACACCGTATTGTACATCGTGTGGTTTATCATCTTGGGGGTACACCTGGCTCATGGTTTCTGGTCCATGTTCCAGACCACCGGACAGGCCTATGTCAATTGGCTGCCGTGCCTGCAGAAACTCGCACTGGTGTATTGCGCTGTGATCTCCCTCGGTTTTATCTTCGTGGCCCTGTGGAGCCGTTACGTAGCCGTATTGTAAGCTGAATTTCAACCAAAAGAAAGAAAAGACAATGAGCGAAAACATACTCGATCCGAAGATTCCCCAGGGGCCTCTGGCGCAGAAGTGGGAAAACTACAAGAACCATGTGCGCCTGGTCAATCCGGCCAACAAACGCAAGATAGACATCATCGTGGTAGGTACCGGTCTGGCCGGCGGTTCGGCCGCAGCTACCTTGGCCGAGTTGGGATACAATGTAAAGGCATTCTTCTATCAGGACTCCGCCCGCCGTGCTCACTCCATCGCCGCCCAGGGCGGTATCAATGCCAATAAGAACTATACGAACGACGGCGACTCCACCTATCGCCTGTACTACGATACGATCAAGGGCGGCGACTACCGTTCCCGCGAAGCCAACGTTTACCGCTTGGCGGAAGTATCGGGACACATCATCGACCAGTGCGTGGCTCAGGGCGTACCCTTTGCCCGGGATTACGGTGGAAAACTGGACAACCGTTCCTTCGGCGGCGCGCAGGTTTCCCGTACGTTCTATGCCGCCGGTCAGACGGGTCAGCAGTTGCTGCTGGGTTGCTATTCCGCATTCCAGCGTCAGGTGGGCAAGGGTAAGATCACCCCGTACGACCGCCACGACATGCTCGACCTGGTCGTAGTGGACGGCAAGGCGCGCGGTATCATCGTGCGCAACATGGTAACCGGTGAGATCGAACGCCACTCGGCTCACGCCGTGGTATTGGCTACGGGCGGTTACGGCAACGTGTTCTTCCTCTCGACCAATGCGATGGGATCGAACGGTTCGGCAGCTTGGGCAGCCTTCAAGCGCGGTGCTTATTTTGCCAACCCGGCCTTTACCCAGATCCACCCCACGTGTATCCCGGTAACGGGCGACCACCAGTCGAAACTGACCCTGATGTCCGAGTCGTTGCGCAACGACGGCCGTATCTGGGTTCCGGCCAAGAAGGAAGACGCCGAAGCGATCCGCGCCGGCAAGAAGAAACCGACCGATATTCCGGACGAAGACCGCGACTTTTACCTGGAGCGCCGTTATCCGGCTTTCGGCAACCTGGTACCCCGCGACGTGGCTTCCCGTGCTGCAAAAGAGCGTTGCGATGCCGGTTTCGGGGTCAATGCACCCGGCAAGGCGGTTTACCTGGACTTCAAGTATGCCATCAACCGTTACGGTGCGGTAGAAGCTCACCAGCAGGGTATCGAAAACCCGACGGCCGAGCAGCTCTACGACCTGGGTAAAAAAGTGGTGGAGCAGAAGTACGGCAACCTCTTCCAGATGTATCAGATGATCACCGACGACGATCCGTATGTAACCCCGATGATGATCTACCCGGCGGTTCACTACACGATGGGCGGTCTGTGGGTCGATTACGAATTGATGACCACGGTCAAGGGTTGCTATGCCATCGGCGAGTGCAACTTCTCGGATCACGGTGCCAACCGCCTGGGTGCTTCGGCTCTGATGCAGGGTTTGGCCGACGGGTATTTCGTGCTGCCCAATACGATCAGCAACTACCTGGCCGACGAGATCCACACGGGTACGATCCCGACCAACCTTCCGGAATTCGACCAGGCCGAGCAGAACGTGCGCAACAAACTCTCGAAGCTCTTTGCCGTCAAGGGTAACCAGTCGGTCGATACGTTTGCCAAACGCCTGGGCCACATCATGTGGGAAAAGGTCGGCATGGCGCGCGACAAGAAGGGGCTGGAAGAAGCGATCGTCGAGATCCGCGCCCTGCGCAAGGAATTCTGGCAGGATGTGTTCGTGCCGGGTACCGAGGATATGCTCAATCCGGAACTCGAAAAGGCCAGCCGTGTGGCCGACTTCATGGAGTTGGGTCAGCTGATGGCCATGGATGCCCTCCAGCGCGAGGAGTCCTGCGGTGGACACTTCCGGGTGGAACATCAGACCGAAGACGGCGAGGCCAAGCGCGACGACGAGGACTTCTTCTTCGTTTCGGCGTGGGAGTGGACCGGCGATATCGACAACGCGGTGCTGCACAAGGAACCGCTGGTGTACGAGGAAACCAAGGTTCAGCAGCGTTCCTACAAGTAATGGTCGTGTTTAACGGATTAAAAAGAAAAAAGCTATGTCTGAAAATATGAATTTGACCCTCAAGATATGGCGTCAGGCCGGCCCCGACGCCAAAGGCGAACTCAAGGAGTACAAGATGACCGGTGTTTCGCCCGACATGTCTTTTCTGGAGATGCTCGACGTGCTCAACCAGCAGCTGGTGGAAAAGAAAGAAGAGCCGGTGGTATTCGACCATGACTGCCGCGAAGGTATCTGCGGTGCTTGCTCGTTGGTGATCAACGGTCAGCCGCACGGTCCGGTGCGTCGGGTAACGACCTGCCAGCTTCACATGCGCAAGTTCAAGGACGGCGACACGATCTACATCGAACCGTTCCGCGCGAAGGCTTTCCCGGTGATCAAGGACCTGATGGTCGATCGGAAGGCTTATGACCGTATCCAGGCTGCCGGTGGCTTTATTTCGGTCAATACGACCGGTACCCAGACCGATGCCAACGTGATCCTGATCAAGAAGGAGAACGCCGACCGGGCTTTTGCCGCTGCTTCGTGCATCGGTTGCGGTGCTTGTGCGGCTGCTTGCCCGAATGCTTCGGCCATGCTGTTCGTCAGTGCCAAGGTGTCGCAGTTTGCGCTGCTGCCCCAGGGCCGTGTCGAGGCTACGCGCCGTGTGAAGAGCATGGTGGCGCAGATGGACCACGAGGGCTTCGGAAACTGCTCCAACACCGGTGCGTGCGAGGTGGAATGCCCCAAGGGTGTTTCGCTGGAGAACATTGCCCGGATGAACCGCGAGTATCTGGCGGCTACGCTCACTCCCGAGTCGTAAGTCGTCGGCAAGCAAGCGTGCAAAAAAAGCGGCGAGGCCAAAGGCCTCGCCGCTTTTTTTGCACGCAGCGGCGCTTTTTCCGCGCGGAACGGGATTTTTTTTCGGTGCAGTGGCTTTCGCAGGGGTGGATGCATTGCGTGTTTTTAACTGTTTTTTCTCCGGAGATCGATGTAGGGATGTTGTAGGGATGTTTGTAAAACTTAAAATGTTAATATTGGGGAAAAAGTGTTTCGAGTGGTTTTATGTCGTACCTTTCCTGCAAAATGGAAAGGCTGCTGTCCGGATAATAAAACTGTGCAGGAAGAGTCGATCCTAAAAACAAAGAGGAAAACAAAATGAAAAAAGTAAGAAAGAGTTATGTTTTTTTGTCCTTTGGGATGCTTTTGACAGGGTTGTCTGCATGCCAGAAGGATGATCGGCCTTTGGCGGGGGAGGGATACCGTTTGACGGCAACTACGCCCGGGACGCGGCTGGCGCTCGAAGACGACCATTCTACGGTCGAATGGACGTCGGATGATTGTCTGTTTTTGCTCCCCAGGGATCCGCAATCCGCCTGGGAGTATCCCTATACGTTGAATCTCGACCCGCAGTCCCTGTCCAACCACAATACGCGGGCGGACTTTGTGTACAACAAGAATTACCGTACTACCGGGTGGAACATGGGGAGGGATCTGCCGGCCGGAGAGTACGATGTGGTGTATGTCAATCCGAAACTGGATATGATGACAATGATGTCTACGGTGGATTCGTTGGTGTTTTCGGTTTCGTTGATTTCGCAGGTCAGTCAGTTTGATCCTACGGGGTTGCAGTCGACTTCGATGTATTCCCCCGGAACGCTTTACATCGAGCAGGGGAGTGCGGAAGGATCGATCTCGTTGGTGCATACCAGTGCCATGGTGGGGATACCGATCCAGTTGGGCACCAATACGACAGGACAGGAAGTCTATTTGGATAGCGTAAAGGTGGTGGCAGCAAACGGCGCTACACCTTTTTCAGCCATGGTGCATATCAACAGGGAGGACAAGTCGAAGATCAATTATTATTTCCCTGCATCGGAACTCAAGCGTTCGTGGGAGACTCCAGTATTGTTGCAGAGCGGCGAAAGCGTCTATGCGCATATCCTGGTCTATCCTACGGTAACGGGGGATGTTACGGTGGAAGTATACGGGCATTTGGCCGACGGAACCTTGCTTTCGTTCGATTTTCCCCGTCCGGGAAGAACCTTGGAAGCCGGGTATCACTATGACGTGGATACCAAGGTGTTGGATGTTCATTAGCGGATGTCTGATAAAACATCCTGTTTTATCTCGAAAAAAAATCCCGCCTGGTGAAGCCAGGCGGGATTTCTTATCGGATTGCGTGGGGATCAGAGCCCGAAAGCGGCTTTGACCTTGTCCACGTAGTCGAGTTTTTCCCAGGTGAAAAGTTCGACTTCGATGTCCTTGTCGCCGAAATAATCCGAGTGGAAATGTTTGGTAACCACCATCGGTTCGCGGCCGACGTGTCCGTAGGATGCGGTTTCCAGGTAGATGGGGTTACGCAGTTTCAAGCGGCGTTCGATGGCCGAGGGACGCATGTCGAAGATGCCTTTGACGATCTTGGCGATCTCTCCGTCCGAGAAGTCCACGTGCGAAGTCCCGTAGGTGTTTACGCAGATGGAGGTGGGTTCTACTACGCCGATGGCATAGGATACCTGTACCAATACCTCGTCGGCTACTCCGGCGGCCACCAGGTTTTTGGCGATGTGGCGGGCGGCATAAGCGGCCGAACGGTCCACCTTCGAGGGGTCTTTCCCGGAGAAAGCTCCGCCGCCGTGTGCGCCTTTTCCACCGTAGGTGTCCACGATGATCTTACGCCCGGTCAGACCAGTATCCCCGTGCGGACCGCCGATGACGAACTTGCCGGTGGGGTTGACGTGGTAGGTGATGTGATCGGTGAACAAGCGCTGGATCTCGGGTTCGCACTTGGCTTTTACACGTGGGATGAGTTTTTCGATGATGTCCGATTTGATCTTGGCAAGCATTCGCTGGTCGTCCGTGTCGAATTCGTCGTGCTGGGTCGATACGACGATCGTGTCGATGCGCTGGGGAATGTTGTCGTCGGAGTATTCGATGGTTACCTGGCTCTTGGCATCGGGACGCAGGTAGGGGATATCGGTCCCTTCGCGGCGCATGAGCGAGAGTTCCTTGAGGATGCGGTGGGAGAGTTCGAGCGGGAGCGGCATGTAGTTGCTCGTCTCGCGGGTGGCATAGCCGAACATCATGCCCTGGTCGCCGGCACCCTGTTCCTTGTTCTCGTTCTTTTCGTTTTGTGCATCCACGCCGCGGTTGATGTCGTCCGACTGTTCGTGGATCATGGAGATCACCCCGCAGGAGTCGCCGTCGAAACGGTATTCGGCTTTGGTGTAACCGATGCGGTTGATCACATCGCGGGCTACGCTTTGCAGGTCGATGTACGTGTCGGATTTGACTTCACCGGCCATAACGACCTGGCCGGTAGTTACCAGCGTCTCGCAGGCTACTTTGGATTGGGGATCGTACGCCAGGAAATGGTCCAGCAGCGCGTCGGAGATCTGGTCGGCGATCTTGTCGGGATGCCCTTCGGAAACCGATTCCGATGTGAATAAATAAGCCATTCTTTGTGTTTTACAGAATAAAGATTCGACGGTAAACTGTTTTTGCTCGGTTTCGCAGGTGGAGAAGAAAAACAGGAGAGAAAATCGAACCGTGAAAAAAAACGAAGCAGCCGACGCTGTTTTAGCATTTTTTTCAGAGGTCGCAATCAGCCAAATTTTTCCTCCTCGGCGGAATTTTCGCGGTGCAAAGGTAGGGCAAAAATCAGGGCTTTTCTCCCTTTTTCCTTCTTTTAACATTTATGGCCTCCCAGATGTCCCCCGGGTCGTAGCCCCGGGCGAGCAGATACCGGTACACTTTGGCCACTTGTGCGGTGGAAGACAGCCCTCCGACGGCTTCGACGCGCTGGAGGAAGAGGCGCTCGAAGTTCCGGTCGTACTCTTGGGGTTCGATTTCTTCGAGGGCCGAGGCGATGAGTGCCTCGGGGATGTCCCGGGCGCGGAGTTCGCGTTCGATGCGCAGGCGTCCCCATTGTTTGAGGCGGTGCTTGCCCCGGGCGAAAGATTGGGCAAAGCGGGCCTGATCGACGAAGCGTTCCTCGGTCAGACGGGTGAGGATGGCCTCCTGCTGCGAGGGGCTGAGGGAGTATTGTTGCAGTTTGGTGCGCACTTCGCGCAGGCAGCGGTCCTGGTAGGCGCAGTAGCGCTCCATCCGGGCGAGGACTTCCTCGGGGGTGAGGGTTCGGGAGGGTTTTATCGTTCCCATCGGAAAGGGTGAAAGGAGCCGTCTATCCAGCCTTTGCCTTGCAGGGCGGTAAAGCGCAGCAGACAGTATTGAGGATCGGAGGCTCCTTGCGGGAAGTACCGGCGGAAGCCTTCCTGCCAGAAGGATTTGAGCAGCGAGGGTTCGCGTAGCACTTCGACCTCGCCGGTGAGTGAAACGCTGCCCCGTTCGGTGTAGAAGCACAGGCCGGCGCGGGGATCGCGGAGGAAGTGTCGGGCTTTTTCCCCGCCATATTCCGTGGTCATCCATACGGTGCGCAGCCCTTGGTGGGACAGGCGGTTCATGGGAACGGGCCGGGGGAAGCCTCCCTGGTCGAGGGAAGCCAGTGTGATGTTTTCCGTCCGGGCGAGCATGTCGGCGGCGATGTCTTCCCAGCAGGTGTCAGTCATCGAGGGTACGGAGTTTTTGGAGGATGAATACGGTGGGGCGGCGGTCGATACCCTCGGGCGGTTGGCTGCGCCAACGGGCGATGCTGCGGGTGTGGATGTACTGCTGGGGCGAAGTCAGATCGCACGCAACGGTGAGCAGGGTGGTGGGGGAGCAAGCGCTGAGGATGGCTTGCAGCATTTGCCCGTTGCGGAACGGGGTCTCGATAAACAGTTGGGCGGAGGATTCCGCTTCGGACCGTTTTTCCAACTGGCGCAGGCGGTTGGCCCGTGCGGTGGGGTCGATGGGCAGGTAGCCGTTGAAGGCGAAGTTCTGTCCGGAGAGCCCGGAGGCCATCAGGGCCATCAGCAGCGAAGAGGGACCGCTAAGGGGCACTACGGGGATGTCCAGGCGGTGTGCTTCGC
Organism: Candidatus Merdimorpha stercoravium; assembly: GCA_018715295.1. Classification (GTDB taxonomy): domain Bacteria; phylum Bacteroidota; class Bacteroidia; order Flavobacteriales; family UBA1820; genus Merdimorpha; species Merdimorpha stercoravium. The sequence goes on from DVLY01000097.1 coordinate 7,384, forward strand.
GTACCAAGAGTGCCCCGGGGTCGGCGACGGCCGGGACGCCGGCTTCCGAGATAATGCCCAGGTCGAATCCTTGCAGGCAGGGGGCGAGCGCTTCCCGCGCGACGGTGCGGTTCGACCGCTTCCCGATGTCGTAGAAGGTCAGGGGGTCGATCGGCTTGTCGGGCAGGATACGACGGATAAACCGCCGGGCGGAGCGGATGTTTTCTACGGCAAAGTATTGCAGCGGAGCGACGACTTCGCGTATTTTCTCCGGCAATACCTCCCGATAGTCCGTTTCGGCGATGAAACAGGGGATCAGGTACAGGGTGCCTTTGGCGGGAGCGGGCTCCATGCGGGATCAGAACGGCAGGTCGTCCTCTTCGGGGGAGGGAGCAGCGGGAGCGGGGTTCTGAGGTGCTTGGGGGGCGGCAGCCGGTGCACTCTGTGCGGCAAAAGGATTGGCAGGAGCGGGAGCGCCTTGTGCAGCGCCGGGAGTGGCGGTTTCGATGCGCCATCCGCCTACCGTGGTGAAGTAACGGACTTCACCCGTCCGGGGGTCGGTCCATTCACGGCCGCGCAGGTTGATGGAGATGCGTACGTATTGTCCTTCGGTGAATCCGTCCAGAAGAGCGGCGCGGCTTTGGGCAAATTCTACCAGGATGGTTTGCGGATACATTTCGTCGGTGAGCAGGACGCATTCGCGTTTGGAAAACGTCGGGGTGATCTGCTGGACGGGCGATATTTTCTTGATCGTGCCTATTAGTTCCATGATGGGGTGCAAGTATTTGTTTTACGGTTTGTTTTTTTTCAAAGACCGGGCGTTCGATTTTCCCGGACCTCTTGCAACAAAGGTAAGAAATGCCGGGCGTAGTGACAAGTCGGAGGCCAAGTTTTCGGGCTTGACAGCGCCGGGAAATTCTTCGTGGGTGTTCCCCGATGTGTGCGGGCAAGCAAAAAGCCGGAAGGCGCAAAATGCGCCTTCCGGCTTTTTGCTTGCTCGCACGCCCGGTTTATTCCCGAGCGGGTGTTTGCGGGGCGGCATCGCGTCGGGATTTGCCGCACAAGTAGTCGGTAACTACGGCGCAGGCGGCATCGCCCGTGATGTTGAGCACGGTGCGGATCATGTCGAAGATCCGGTCCAGGGCAAAGAGCAGGGGAAGACCCGAGAGGGGAATCCCTGCCGAAGCCAGTACCGCTACCACCATGAGCGTGGGGCCGGGGACGCCGGCCTGTCCGACCGCACCCAGCGATGCGGTGATGGAGATGGCGATGTAGTGCCCCAGGTTGAGGTCGATGCCGTACAACTGGGCGAAGAACAAAGCCACCAGGGTGTAGTAGATGGCATTGCCGGTCATGTTGATGGTCGCTCCCAAGGGAATGACGAAGGAGGTAACCTGCTTGGATACGCCGAGTTTCTTTTCGACCGTCTCCATGTTCACCGGCAGGGTAGCCATGGACGAGGAGGTGGAAAAGGCGACGATCTGCGGCTCGGCCATCGACCGGAAAAAGTGGGTAACCGGCGTGCGGGAGAACAAAGCGATGGTCAGCGGGTAGATGCCCAGACCCATGGCCAGTACCACGATGATGTCCACCCACAGGAGGTTGGCTACCGAGAGCAGGATGTCGAAGCCGAAGGTGCCGGTAGCGTCGGCCATCAGACCGAAGACGCCCAGCGGAGCGACGAGCATCACTTTGTTGATGCACCAGATCAGGGCTTCGAGCAGGTAGTTCACTCCCCGGATGACGGGTTCTTTCTTGCCGGCGGCCAGCGTCGAGATGCCGAATCCGAGGAAAAGTCCGAAGACGATGATCTGCAGGATGTTCCCTTCGGTGAGGGCGCGGACGGGGTTGGCCGGGATCATGCCGATGATCGTCCCCCAGAAGGTGAGCGAAGGCGGGGTACTCATGTCGGTGGTGTTTTGCGAGGCGAGCAGGTCGATGCTGCTGGCATCCAGCCCGCTGCCGGGAGCAAGCCACGATCCGATCAGGATGGCCAGAACGGTCGATATGAGGGTGGTGACCAGGATATAACCGATACTCGTTACCCCGATGCGGCCGGCGGAGCGGCTTCCGCCCAGGGTGGCTGCGCCGCTGACAATGGAAATAAAGACCAGCGGGACGACCAGCATCTGGATCAGTTGCATGAAGAGGGTGCCCAAAGGCGCCAGTACGTGAGCCGAGGGTCCCATCAGATAGCCTACGAGGATACCCAGGATCATCGCGGCAAAGACCCAGAAGCTCAGGTTGCGGAGTAGTTTTTTCATTTTTTTATGGCGTTTTTTCGTGAATTTCGCTCGGAGGAAACCTCTCCGTAGGATGATCTTTTCCCAAGGTAAAAGCCGTGGGAGGCAGGAAACGTGAATAGTCTGCTACGGAAGACTTTTTAGAAAGCCTGCCTTGGACAGATGTGGTGTTCAGGTAAAAAATCGGTTTCGGCCGGGAGGATTCCCGGCCGAAACCGATCCCGACAGGGATTTACTGGATGAAGCCCCGGCTACGCAACAGCGGCTCGACCGAGGGTTCGCGGCCTTTGAAGTCGCGGAACAGCACCATGGCGTCCTCGGTGTCGCCCTTGGCGAGCATCTTGTAGCGGAAGTCGTGGGCCGTTTGCGGGTCGAAGATGCCGTTGCGGGCAAACGAGTCGAAAGCGTCGGCATCCAGTACTTCTGCCCACAGGTAGGCGTAATATCCGGCCGAATACCCTCCGGAGAAGATGTGGCTGTAGTACGGGCTGCGGTAGCGGGGATAGATTTCGGAGATCAGTCCGATGCGGTCCATCGAGGCTTTTTCAAAGGCGTTCACGTCGCGTTTTTCCACCTTGTCGAGCGTGTGCCAGTCCATGTCCAGAATACCGGCTGCCAGGAATTCGGTCGTGGCGAAGCCTTGCCCGTAGGTATCGGCCTGACGGATTTTGTTTACCAGCGAGTCGGGGATGACTTCGCCCGTCTGGTAGTGCGTGGCGTAGAGTTGGAGTACTTCGGGGTGCATGGCCCAGCGTTCCATGATCTGGGAGAAGAGCTCCACGAAGTCGTGCTGTACGTTGGTGCCGGCCAGACTTTCGTATTGGACGTCGGTGAGCAGGCTGTGCAGGCAGTGGCCGAACTCATGGAAGTAGGTCTTCACGTCGTCGATGGACAGCATCGGCGGGGTGTCGCCCACCGGTTTGGGGAAGTTGGTGGTGAGCGATACCACCGGGATGCGGCGTACCCCGTCCACGTATTTCTCGCTGCGGTAGTCCGTCATCCAGGCTCCGGGGCGTTTGCTGGCGCGTACGTAATAGTCGCAGTAGAGGATGCCCATCAGGGTGTCGCGGTCGTCGTACACTTCGAAGACCCGTACATCGGGATGGAACACCGGCATGTCGTCGCGCTGGCGGAAGGTCAGTCCGTAGAGCTTGTTGCTGACGGTGAAGATGCCTTTGGTGACGTTATCGACCGTAAAGTAGGGTTTGGTGTCCTCCTCGGAGAGCTTGTATTTTTCGGAGCGGATCTTGTCGGCGTAGTACCACCAGTCCCACGGCTCGGCACGGAAATCGCCGCCTTCCAGGTCGATGTAGGCCTGGATCTCGGCGAGTTCTTCCTTGGCCTTTTTCAAGGCGGGCTTCCACACTTGGTACATCAGTTGGTAAGCAGCCTGGGGGGTCTTGGCCATGTTCTCGTCCAGCATGTAGGCGCCCCAGTTGTCGAAGCCCAGCAGTTGGGCTTTTTCCACCCGGAGGTTGACCATCGAATCGACGACTGCCTTGTTGTCGGCGTCGTTATTGCGGTCGCAGCGCTGTACGTAGCCTTCGATCACTTTTTCCCGCAGGTCGCGGCGGGTGGAGTAGGTAACGAAGGGAATCCAGCTGGGTTTTTGCATCGTAACCACGTAGCCTTCCTCGCCCAGCGCCTTGGCATCGGCTGCCATCGAGGTTTTTACGGCTTCCGGCAGGCCGTCGAGGTCGTTTTCGCCCAGGCGGATGACGATGTCGTTGGTCTCCTTGAGCACGTTGTTGCCGAAGGTGAGCGAGAGGGAGGCCAGGGCGGAGTTGATCTCGCGCAGGCGGGCTTTCTTGTCCTCGGGCAGGTTGATGCCGGAACGCTCGAAGCCTTTGTACAGTTTTTCCGTCAGGCGGGCTTTCTCACCCGTCAGACCGAGCGAGTCGCGGTGGTCGTACACGTATTTGATGCGCTGGAACAAACCCTCGTTGAGGGCGATGTTGTCGTAGTGGGCGGTGAGCAGCGGGGTAACTTCCTCGGCGATGGCGTCCAGGGTGTCGTTGGTATTGGCTTCGGTGATGTTGAAGAAGACCATCGATACCCGGGAGAGCAGGTCTCCGGAATTTTCGTAGGCCAGCACCGTGTTTTCAAAGGTGGGCGTTTCGGGGTTGGCCACGATCGAGTCGATCTCGGCGCTGTGCTGTTGGATGCCTTCCAGAAAAGCCGGCTTGTAGTCTTCGTTGGTGATCCGGTCGAAGGGAGGCACTTGGTACGGAGTGTCGTACGCGGAGAAAAATGGATTCATGTGTTCCTGTTGTTTGGTCGCGCAGCCCGCCAGCAAAGCGCAGACGGCCGCTGCGATGAGGATTCGTTTTCTTTTCATATATCCGGTTTTTTTGTGTGTTGTATTTACAATTCTTTTTCCCGAAGCGTTCCCCGGTGCGTGCGGTCGGTACAGAAACCGACAGGACGGAATCCGCGGGCGGAGTAGTACTCGTTCAGTGCCTGGTTGTCGGCCCGGCAGTCCAGGCGGAGGACTTGGTAGCCATGTTCCTGGGCCCAATGCTGGCAATAGTCCAACAGCGCCGCTCCGGCGCCCTGCGCTCCGGGGGCGGAAGCCAGGTTGTGCAGGTAAAGGGCGCCGGGGCGTTCCTTGCCCGCCCAATAGGGGTCCTGATCGGCCAGGGCGATCAGTCCGCAGACCGTGCCCGAGGTGTCGCGGGCCACGAGGAGTTTCCCTTCGGCCAGTTTCCCTTCGAAGTAACTGCGGGGGAAGAAATTTTCATAGCCTTCCCATTGGACGATGCGACGTTCGGAGAGCCACTGCTGACGCCGGCGGAGGATCTCCAGGATCGTTTCCAGGTCGGAGGGCAGGGCGGCGGATACGGTATAGTCGTGGTTCATGGCCGGGAGGATCAACGGTTTTGCCCCAGCCAGCCTTCGCGGTCCAGGCTGCGGTACTGGATGGCTTCGGCCACGTCCTGGGGGGCGATGTCCTGCCGCTCGGCCAAGTCGGCGATGGTGCGGGACACCTTCAGGATGCGGTCGTAGGCGCGGGCGGAAAGCGAGAGGCGTTCCATGGCGGTCTTGAGCAGGGTGCGGGAGCGGTCGTCCAGGCGGCAGAACTCGTCGAGGGCGCGGGTGTCCATCTGGGCATTGCAGGTGATGCCCGGCCGGTCGGCAAAGCGGCGTTGCTGGGTCTGGCGCGCGCGGACCACCCGGGCCCGGATGGCCGAGGAGGGTTCTCCGCGACGTTCGTCGGAGAGCTGGTCGAAATTGACCGGTTCGACTTCGATGTGCAGGTCGATCCGGTCCAGCAGCGGCCCGGAGATCTTGCTGAGGTAGCGCTGGATTTCGGCCGGCGACGAAGAGAAAGCCTTTGTCGGGTCGGCAAAGCCGCCCGAGGGGCTGGGGTTCATCGAGGCGATGAGCATGAACGAGGCCGGGAAGCAGACCGATTGCCGCGCCCGGGAGATGGTCACGATGCGGTCTTCGAGCGGTTGGCGCAAGACCTCGAGTACGGATTTTTGAAATTCGGGCAACTCGTCCAGAAACAGCACGCCGTTGTGTGCCAGGGAGATTTCGCCCGGCTGGGGGTATTGGCCGCCCCCGACCATCGCTACGTTGGAGATGGTGTGGTGCGGGCTGCGGAAAGGCCGTACGGTCATCAGTCCGCTGTGGGCGGAGATCTTGCCGGCGACCGAATGGATCTTGGTGGTCTCCAGCGCTTCGGAAAGGGTCATGGGCGGCAGGATGGTCGCGATGCGTTTGGCCAGCATCGTCTTTCCGCTGCCGGGAGGCCCGACCAGGATGACGTTGTGCCCGCCGGCGGCCGCGATCTCCAGGGCACGCTTGATGTTTTCCTGGCCTTTCACATCGGCAAAGTCCAGCCCGGAGCGGTTTTCGTTTTCGTAAAACAGGGCCTGGAGGTCTACGCATTCGGCTTCGGGTTCGTAGGTGCCTTTGAAAAAGGAGGTAACCTCTTCGAGGGTGTCCATGCCGTACACTTCGAGGCCTTCCACTACGGCAGCTTCGCGGGCGTTCTCGCGAGGGAGGATGATGCCCCGGAAGCCTTTCTCCTGCGCCTGGATGGCGATGGGGAGCGCTCCCCGGATGCCTTTGAGCGAGCCGTCGAGCGAGAGTTCTCCCATGATCATGTAGTGGGCGGCGGGTTCGTCCGGGATCTGTCCCGAGGCGGCCAGGATGCCGATGGCGATCGGCAGGTCGAACGATGCGCCTTCCTTGCGCATGTCGGCCGGTGCCATGTTGACCGTGATCTTTTTGCCCGGCCAGCGGAAGCCGTTGGTCTCGAAGGCGGCGTTGATGCGGTGCGAGGACTCCTTGACGGCATTGTCCGGCAAGCCGACCAGGTTGTATCCCACTCCCTGCGAGATATTGACCTCGACGGTAACGGTAACGGCCGAGATGCCTTCGACGGCACTTCCGTATGTCTTTACCAGCATGGCGTATGCGTGTGTTTTTTCTATCCTTGCAAAGATAACGGTTTATGCGTTAGCAGGCCGGTTTTTTTTGCGCGAATAAAAATAGGTGCCCCCGGGCGTGATTTTGCGCGCAAAAGTTAGTAATTTTGACCCGCGAAAGAAAAACGATGCGCTCGGGCTGGGTTGCTGCGTGCGGCGAAAATCCGGGCGAGTCTTCTTAAAGAGAAAGAAAAAGGTATGTTACAAGTCAATTTCATCCGGGAAAACAAGCAGCGGGTGCTCGACGGATTGGCCAAGCGCAATCTGGAAAAAGCACCGGAAATGATAGAAAAGGTCCTCGAGTTGGACGACCGCAGAAAAGCGACTCAGGCCTCGCTCGATGCGAATCTGGCCGAGCAAAATGCCATGGCCAAGCAGATCGGGGGACTTTTCCGCCAGGGACGCGGCGCGGAGGCCGAAGCGCTCAAGGAAAAGACAACGGCGCTCAAGGCCGAGTCCAAGACTCTGGAGGAGCGTTTGGCCGGGGTGGAAAAAGAGCTTCGCGAATTGCTGTACCTGATCCCCAATGTACCTTGCGAACAGGTGATCCAGGGATTCGGTGCGGAGGACAACCAGGTGGTGTTCGAAGAAGGCAGCGTTCCCGACCTGTACGAAGGGGCTGTGCCGCACTGGGATTTGGCCGAGAAGTACGACATCATCGACTTCAAACTTGGTGTGAAGATCACCGGAGCCGGTTTCCCGGTGTACAAGGGCAAAGGTGCCCGCCTGCAGCGTGCGCTGATCAATTTCTTCCTGGATCACAACACGGCAGCCGGTTATCTGGAAATAGAACCTCCGCACATGGTTAACGAAGCCTCCGGTTACGGTACGGGGCAGTTGCCGGACAAGGAGGGGCAGATGTACCATAACATGCCGGACAACCTCTACATGATCCCTACGGCAGAAGTACCGGTAACCAATATTTTCCGGGAAGAGACTCTCGCCGAGGCCGACCTTCCGGTCAAATGCACGGCCTATACACCCTGCTTCCGCCGCGAGGCCGGTTCGTACGGTAAGGATGTGCGCGGGCTGAACCGTCTTCACCAGTTCGACAAGGTGGAGATCGTCCGGGTGGAACGCCAGGAGGATTCCTATGCGGCGCTCGACCAGATGCTGGAACACGTCAAGGGCTTGATGCGCAAGTTGGAACTCCCGTACCACATCCTGCGCCTTTGCGGAGGCGACATGGGCTTTACTTCGGCCATTACGTACGACTTTGAGGTGTTCTCCGCCGCGCAGAAACGCTGGCTGGAGGTAAGTTCGGTATCCAATTTCGAAACGTTCCAGGCTACGCGCCTGCACCTGCGCTACAAGACGGCCGACGGACAGCGCAAGTTGGCCCATACGCTCAACGGCTCTTCGCTGGCCTTGCCGCGTATCGTGGCCGCTTTGCTGGAGAACAACCAGACTCCGCAGGGGATCCGTATCCCGAAGGCGTTGGTGCCTTATACCGGTTTCGAGTGGATCGACTAACCGTGCAGGGTCGATCCTTTTCCGACCCCGGGAGTGCAAGGAGTGCCTCTGTGGGGCTTGTGGAGAGG
>DVLY01000098.1 GCA_018715295.1 Candidatus Merdimorpha stercoravium
GGGCGTTGCCCCCGGCCCTTCGCTTGCCCGCACGCGCTTGGGGAGACCGGAACCGCTTATTTCTTCTTGGCCGCCCGGCGACGGACCGCCGACTTCTTGGGCTGCTCGGCCTGTTTTTTGTGCAGTTCCAAGCAATCCTCCAACGTCAGACTCGCCGGATCGGTACCCTTGGGAATCTTGACATTGTCCTTTCCCACCTTCACGTAAGGCCCATAGCGGCCATTGAGCACGCTCACCGCCGGAGACGAACCCGGGAACTCCCGGATCACCTTCGCCGCATCGTCGCTTATCTTTTTATCGATCAACTCATTGGCGCGCTCCAACGTGATCGACAACGGATCCTCGCCCGCCGTGCGCAACGAAACGAACGTCGAACCCCACTTCACATACGGCCCGAAACGTCCCGTGGAAGCCGACACCTCCTTCCCCTCGCGCTCGCCCAAAGTACGCGGCAGACGGAACAACTCCAAAGCCTGCTCGAGCGTTATATCGCCCATGGACACCCCTTTGGGCAGGGAAGCGAAAAGCGGTTTTTCCTCGTCTTCGGCCCTGCCTATCTGCACCATCGGCCCGAAACGCCCTATCCGCACCGATACCGGCCGGCCGCTCTTGGGATCCTCGCCCAGGATGCGCTGCCCGGTGGAACGCTCCGCCGTACGGGACACCTGCTCCACATGAGGGTGGAAAACGGAGTAAAATTCTCCGGTCGAAGCCACCCAATCGGTCTTTCCCTCGGCGATGGAGTCCAACTGCTGTTCGGCCTGCGCCGTAAAGCGATAATCGACGATATTGGGGAAATACTCCACCAGAAAATCGTTCACCACCGCGCCGACGTCCGTAGGCAGGAGTTTCCCTCGCTCCGAACCGTAGCTCTCGGACAAGGTTTCCCGACGGATCTGCTCTCCGGAAAGGACGAGCTCGACATACGACCTGGGCGAGCCTTCCCGATCGCCCTTCTCCACATACCCGCGGCGCTGTATCGTGGAAATCGTGGGCGCATACGTGGACGGACGACCGATGCCCAATTCCTCCAGTTTCTTGACCAAAGCCGCCTCGCCGTAGCGGGCCGGCGCCTTGGTAAAACGCTCGGTGGCGCTTATCTCCCGGCGCTGCAAACGGTCGCCCACGGCCATCTTGGGCAGCATCCCCTCGCGCAGACCGCCTTCGTCCTCGCTCTCGCTGTCATACCCATACACCTTGAGAAAACCGTCGAAAAGCAGCACCTGCCCCGTAGCGGTCAGCTTGTGCGCACTCTCCGACACGTCGATCTGCACCGTGGTACGTTCCAACTCCGCATCGGCCATCTGGCAAGCGATGGCCCGCCGCCAGATCAGGTTGTAGAGACGGCGCTGGCGTTCGTCCTGACCGGCATCGTCGCGGTCCATGTACGTGGGACGAATGGCCTCGTGCGCTTCCTGCGCTCCTTGCGAGGTGGTATGGTAGTGCCGCGGATGGCTGTATTTCTCGCCATAACGCCGGGCAATCTCCCCCTTGATATTCCCGAGGGCTTCCTGCGAAAGATTGACCGAGTCGGTACGCATGTACGTGATCAACCCTTCTTCGTAGAGCCGCTGAGCCAGCGACATGGTCTGCGAGACGGAAAAGCCGAGTTTGCGGGCGGCCTCCTGTTGCAGGGTCGAGGTGGTAAACGGCGGGGCGGGACTGCGACGAGCCGGACGGGTTTCGACCTGGGAGACGGTAAACTCACTCCCCAGGCAGGCTTGCAGGAATTCCCGCGCCTGCTCTTCGGTAGAAAAACGCGTGCCCATCTCCGCCCGGACTTCGCTTCCGTCGGCGGTAGCGAATACGGCCGACACCTTATAATAAGACTGCGGAACGAACGCCTGTATCTCCCGCTCGCGCTCCACGATCAGCCGCACGGCTACCGACTGTACCCGCCCGGCGGAAAGCCCGCTTTTGATCTTCCGCCACAGCAGCGGCGAGATCTCATACCCCACCAGACGGTCCAGCACCCGGCGTGCCTGCTGGGCATTGACCAGGTTCATGTCGATGGTGCGGGGATTTTCGATGGCTTTCAGGATGGCATTTTTGGTGATCTCGTGAAAAACGATCCGGCGGCTTTTCTCGGGGGTGAGGCCGAGATTTTCGTACAAGTGCCAAGCGATGGCTTCCCCTTCGCGGTCTTCATCGGAAGCCAGCCAAACCATTTCGGCTTCCTTGGCCAGGGACTTGAGTTTTTTTACCAGTTCTTTTTTCGCGGGGTCGATCTCGTACTGCGGAGCGAAACCGTGTTCGGTATCGATCCCGAGTTTTTTGCCCGGCAGATCGGCTATGTGTCCGAAAGAGGATTCGACTTTGTAATCCTTTCCCAGAAACTTTTCGATCGTCTTGGCCTTGGCAGGAGACTCGACTATCACCAGATTTTTTGCCATTCCGTGTGTGTTCAATGTTTTAACGGGCACAAAAGTAGTGCATTTGCGCGGAAACCGGGCAATATCTTTAACACAAAAAAAACGCCGGAACCCTCTCCGGCGTTTTTATCCGATTATCTTTCAGACTATTGTACATCCTTTATCGTCGTGATGCGCATCGTGTTCACGTGCCCCTTGTTGTTCATCGGGGTCGTCATCAGATTGACCACCCGGTCGCCTTCGCAGACAAAACCGTGTTCGAGCCCCATCTCGTTGATGTCGTCCACTGCCTGGTCGGTACTCTCGATGCTGCGGTAATAGAACGCCCGACACCCCCACACCAGATTGAGTTGGGTCATGATGTCCCGGTTGGAAGTATAGACCAGGATGTGGGCGTTGGGACGGTACGAGGAGATCTGCCGGGCGGTATATCCCGTATTGGTAATGGTGGAGATAGCCTTGGCATTGAGCTGGATGGCGATCTGCGATGCATGGTAACAGATGGCATCGGTCAGGAAACGCTCCCGGGTCTCGTCCGTAGGCGGGTCCTTGCGCAGATAGCCGTAACCGTGCGCCTCGATCGCGCGGATGATCTTGGTCATCTGGGCGATCACTTCCACCGGATGATGCCCCATGGCCGTCTCCCCGGAAAGCATCACCGCATCCGAACCGTCCATCACCGAGTTGGCCACATCGTTCACATCGCTGCGCGAAGGGGTTACCGAATCGACCATCGACTCCATCATCTGCGTGGCGATGATCACCGGACGGGTGTAGTGGCGGGCTTTCTCCACCAGCATCTTCTGAATGATGGGCACCTGCTCGGCCGGAACCTCGATGCCCAGGTCGCCGCGCGCCACCATGATCGCATCGCTGGCCTGCAACACCCGGTCGATGTCGGCCACCGCTTCCGGTTTTTCGATCTTGGAGACGATCGGTATCTGCCGGTCGGTATGGATGGCGATCTCCCGGCGCAGGTGCGCCACGTCGTCCGCGCTGCGGACAAAGGACAAAGCAAACCAATCGGCCCCGATCTCCACCCCGATCTCCACATCGCGCTTGTCCTTTTCGGTGAGTGCCGGCAGGGAAATGCGGGTATTGGGCAGATTGACCCCCTTGCGCGACTTGAACGCCCCGCCTTGAAGCACCTTGGCCCGGACTTCGCCTTTCCCGTCGGTCTCGACCACCTCGAAGACCAGTTTGCCGTCGTCCAACAGGATCTTCTCGCCCGGATGCACGTCGCGGGCGAACTCCGTATAGGTCATGTATGCCCGGGTGGCATCGCCCACACACGGCTCGTTGGTAAAGGTAACGATGTCCCCCGGATGCACCTCGGCCCCTTCGGCGATCTCGCCCACCCGGAGTTTGGGCCCTTGAAGATCGACCAGGATGGCCACATTGGTCCCGTAGCGGGTATTGATCTGGCGCACGCGTTCAGCGCGCAGAGCCGCCAGTTCGGGCGTAGCATGGGACATGTTGATGCGAAAGACATTCACCCCGGCCTTGACCATATCGGTCATTACCCGCAGGTCGTCCGAAGCAGGGCCGAGCGTAGCGACGATTTTCGTCTTCTTGTGATTGATGATCATTTCTCCTCTTTGTTTTTTTGCTCCTTCTTTTTCCCGGAGGGCGTCCGAAAGCCAGCGCAAAGATACGTCATTCTTTCCGCCCCCGGGCATCCCCTGCGGGCGCCGCCACGGAAAAATCTTCGTTTTCCACCCCCGCCGCGCTCACCGAAGTAACGACGTACACCACCTGCCCCGGCGGGGCGGACGCATCCGTGTATTCCGCAGGAGCATCGCCCCACACCCGCGCCACGATGTGCGAAGCATCGTTGATATTGACCATCTGGTCGGCCGAAAAACGGTACACCACGTAGTAACGGACTTGTGCCGGAGGGTCGGCTTCCCCCAAGGATTCACGGCGCCCCGCCTGCCAGCTCACCCGCATCCCCTGCGGCGTCCTCTCGACCTGCACCCGCTCGGGCGGCAAAGGCGCACGGGGGTCGAGCCAAGGTATGGCCGGCACGAGGGCCGGATGGCGGTAATACCGCGTTTTCAGGCTGTCGGCCAGTCCGCCGGCATTCCCCACCAGGTAGCGCGCCGAATAAAACGCGGAACCGGCCGCCGAAGGATTTTCCCGCTGCATGCGCACCTGCCGACAAATCTCCCCGGCCGTGCGCCACACGGCATTTTTCCCTTTGGGAGAAATGTTGAAAACGCCATGCCCGATGTACAACTGGGAGCGGCCGTGATGCAACCCCCACCAGCGGAGCAATTCGCCGAAGTCGGCCGCCGAATGTCCGTTTTCCCAATACAACTGGGGCAATACGTAGTCGATCCACCCTTCCCGGACCCACAAAACCACGTCGGCGTACAGATCGTCGTAATTGGACAGCCCCCGGGTCGCCGAACCGGAAGGGTCGTCCGAAGCGTTGCGGTAAATCCCGAACGGACTGATGCCGAACTTGACCCCCGGCCGCAAAGCCCGGATCGTATCCGAAATACCCTTTATCAACCGGTTGACATTGTCCCTGCGCCACTGCGACACGTCGTCGAAAAGCGAAGCCCCATAGCGCTGGTAGGTCTTCCCGTCGGGGAACGGTTGCCCGCCCTGCGGATAGGGATAGAAATAGTCGTCCATGTGGATGGCATCCACATCGTACCCGCGGACGATCTCCGCCACTACGGACAAGAGATAGCTCCGCACTTCGTACCGTCCGGGGTCCAGGTACCACCGCCCCACGTAGCGCACCAGCCATTCCGGATGCCTCCGCCCCACGCTGCGGGGGGAAAGCGCCGAGAGGTCTTCGCCGGTGGTTACCCGAAAGGGGTTGAGCCACACGTGGAGTTCCAAACCCCGGCGGTGCGCCTGCTCGAGCATAAAGGCCAAGGGATCGTACCCCGGATCGCCGTCGCGAGTCCCGGTGAGGAACTGGCTCCAGGGTTCGGTTTTCGAGGCATAAAAGGCATCCGCCTTCGGCCGCACCTGTACGATCACCGCATTCATCCCGCAGGCGACCAACGTATCGAGTATCCGGATGTATTCCCGCTGCTGCTGTTCGACAGACAAGCCTGCCCGCGAAGGCCAGTCGATGCCCGACAGGGTGGCGATCCACGCCGCGCGGAATTCCCGCTTCGGGACAAAATCCTGTCCCGAGACACTCCACGCCCCCAGCAGACACCCCAGCAGCCAAACGACCCGCCTTATCTTCCTTCGTTTTTTCATTTGCAGGCAAAAATACGCCGAAGCCCCCGGTGTTTGCAACTCTCCCCGGCCTTATTTTCCCGTTTTCCCCACATTCCCTTTTATGTTTCCACCTCACAAAAAGACCTGGCTCTCCCGGATAAAATCATGTTTCCCCAGGGCTGTCGCACTCTGTATTCTTCATATTTTCATCATACAGGATGCGGCCCGACAGCGGCAA